>JAGWUK010000240.1 GCA_028868455.1 Burkholderiales bacterium
ATATCGTTTGCAGGCCTCGACGCTGGACGCCAAACATCGCGTGCAATTGATGGGCTCTGGTACGATTCTGCGTGAAGTGATTGCGGCTGCCGAGTTGCTGCAAAACGACTGGGGTATTGCCGCTGACATCTGGTCTGCACCTTCGTTCACCTTGCTGGCACGCGATGGCCAGGATGTCGAACGCTGGAATATGTTGCACCCGACTGACGCACCGCGTGTGCCTTACATCACGCAATGCCTGAAAGACACAACGGGTCCTATCGTCGTTTCAACAGACTATATGCGCACCTTTGCCGAACAGACACGTGCTTATATTCCGGCTGGCCGCAGCTTCAAAGTGCTGGGCACTGACGGTTTTGGACGCTCTGACACGCGGGCAAAATTGCGTGAATTCTTTGAGGTCAATCGCTACTTTGTCGTCGTCGCTGCGCTCAAGTCTCTGGCTGACGAAGGTGTTTTGTCTGCTTCCGTGGTCGCTCAGGCGATCAGTAAATATGGTATTGATGCGGATAAGCCGAATCCGGTGACTGTGTAACAGCATGAGGTAGGGTGCGCGCTGCGCACCACCTTTGTGTAAGCAAAACGTAGGGTGCGCTGTGCGCACCAAATCAAGGTGCGCACAGCGCACCCTACCTGAAATAACGGAGCCCAAATTATGAGTAACGTGGAAGTCAAAGTCCCGGATATCGGCGATTTCAAGGAAGTCGAAGTTATCGAGTTGATGGTGAAAGTCGGCGACACCATCAAGGTGGATCAATCCCTGATTACAGTTGAATCAGATAAAGCCAGCATGGAAATTCCATCCAGCCACGCCGGTGTGATCAAAGAAATTAAAGTCAAAGTCGGTGACAAAGTCGCCGAAGGTTCTTTGCTGGTCATCGTCGAAGCCAGCGGCGACGCCACCGCGCCGGCTGCAGCATCGGCGCCTGCGCCTGAACCTGTACAACCAGCCGTCGCTGCTGCGCCGGTTGCTGCCGTGGCCGCTGCATCGGCGCCACCAGCAGTTGTAGCGGCACCGGCTCCTGTTTCTGTTGCTGCCGCACCAGTTGCCACTGCCGCCGCAGGCAAAGCCCATGCTTCGCCATCGATACGCAAATTCGCACGTGAACTCGGCGTTGATCTGAGCCGCGTTGCTGGCTCTGGTCCGAAAGGCCGGATCACGCAAGAAGACGTGCAAAATTTCGTCAAAGGCATCATGGCAGGCAGCACAGCGGTTGCCGCCGTGGCAGCGCCAGTGGCGCAAAATGGCAGTGGTGCAGGCCTGAATCTGCTGGCATGGCCATCGCTGGATTTCAGCAAATTCGGCAGCACCACGACCCAGCCTTTGTCACGTATCAAAAAATTGTCCGGCCCGAATCTGCATCGCAACTGGGTCATGATCCCGCATGTCACGCAATTCGACGAAGCCGATATCACTGGTCTCGAAGACTTCCGCAAATCGTCCAACGAAGCCATGGCGAAATCCGGCGTTAAACTGACCATGCTCGCCTTCGTGATCAAGGCCAGCGTTTCCGCGCTGAAAAAATTCCCGGCCTTTAATTCTTCGCTCGACGCGACCGGCGAAAACCTGATCCTGAAACAGTATTACAACATCGGCTTTGCCGCCGATACACCAAACGGTCTGGTTGTACCTGTTGTCAAAAATGCGGATCAGAAAACCCTGTCGCAAATCGCACAGGAAATGGGTGATCTGTCGGCGCAAGCGCGTGAAGGCAAGCTCAAGCCAGCCGATATGCAAGGTGCGACGTTCACGATTTCTTCTCTGGGGGGCATCGGTGGAACGGCATTCACACCGATCATCAATGCGCCGGAAGTGGCGATTCTCGGCCTGTCGAAATCCAGCATCAAACCTGTCTGGGACGGCAAACAGTTTGCGCCTCGCCTGATGTTGCCTTTGTCGCTGTCATACGATCACCGCGTGATTGACGGCGCCATGGCAGCGAAATTCACAGCCTATCTGGCCGATGTTCTGGCAGATCTGCGTAAAACCTTGCTGTGAACGGAGAGATGACGATGAGCACAATCGAAGTGAAAGTTCCTGACATCGGCGACTTCAAGGAAGTCGAGGTGATCGAATTACTGGTCAAGGTTGGCGACACGATCAAGGTCGATCAGTCGCTGGTGACAGTCGAATCGGACAAAGCCAGTATGGAAATTCCATCCAGCCACGCTGGTGTGATTACAGAGATGAAGGTCAAGCTCGGCGACAAGATTGCTGAAGGCAGCATTTTGTTGGTCGTGGCAGCCGACGGTGCCGCTGCTTCCGCTGCGCCGGTCGCGTCGGCAGCGCCAGCACCGGCCGCAGTTGCCGCATCAGTGCCTGCAGTACCTGCAGCACCTGCGGCTGTGGCAACGGTAGGCATCGTGGAAGTCAAGGTGCCCGACATCGGTGATTTCAAGGAAGTCGAAGTCATTGAAGTCATGGTCAAGGCGGGCGATACGATACGCGTCGATCAATCGCTGATTACCGTGGAATCCGACAAAGCCAGCATGGAAATTCCATCCAGTCATGCTGGCGTGATCAAAGAAGTCAAAGTGAAAGTCGGCGATAAAGTTGCCGAAGGTTCGCTGCTGCTGTTGGTGGAAGCCGTTGGCGCTGCCACGCCCGTATCTGCCGCCGCGTCTGCCCCTGCTGCGACTTTTGCACCGGACGCACCTGTTGCCGTTGCACCAGCGCCAATCGCCTCCGGCTACACCGGACAGGTCGATATCAGCTGCGACATGATGGTGTTGGGTGCCGGGCCCGGTGGGTATTCGGCAGCCTTCCGCTCGGCGGATCTGGGCTTGCAAACCGTGCTGGTCGAAAAATATTCGACGCTGGGCGGCGTGTGCCTGAATGTTGGCTGCATTCCGTCAAAAGCCTTGTTGCACGTTGCTGCGGTGATCGATGAAACCTCGCATATGGAAGCGCTGGGCGTGACGTTTGCGAAACCCGCGATTGATATCGACAAACTGCGCGGCTACAAAGAAGGCGTCATCAAAAAAATGACGAATGGCCTGGCAGGCATGGCGAAAGCGCGCAAAGTCACTATTGCGCAAGGCGTGGGGCAATTTTTAAGCCCTTACCATATCGAAGTGACGGCAGCTGACGGCAGCAAAAAAGTCGTGCAGTTCAAGCAGGCGATTATCGCTGCCGGTTCTTCAGTCGTGAACCTGCCTTTCGTCCCTGTTGATCCGCGCATCGTTGACAGCACTGGCGCACTCGAATTGCGTCAGGTACCGAAGCGCATGCTGGTGATCGGCGGCGGTATCATCGGTCTGGAAATGGCAACCGTGTATTCGACGCTCGGTGCACGCATCGACGTGGTCGAAATGATGGATGGCTTAATGCAGGGCGCTGATCGCGACATGGTCAAAGTCTGGCAGAAGTTCAATGAAAAACGCTTCGACAATATCATGTTGAAAACCAAAACCGTTGGCGTCGAAGCGCTGCCGGAAGGTATCAAGGTCACCTTCGCATCGGCTGTTGAAGGCGAAGCCGCACCGGCACCGCAAATCTACGATCTGGTACTGGTGGCCGTTGGCCGCAGCCCGAATGGCAAGAAAATCGCGGCTGACAAAGCCGGTGTCGCTGTCACCGATCGCGGCTTCATCAACGTCGACAAACAAATGCGTACGAATGTGCCGCATATCTTTGCGATCGGTGATCTGGTCGGCCAGCCTATGCTTGCGCACAAGGCCGTGCACGAAGCCCATGTTGCAGCGGAAGCTGCGGCGGGTGAAAAAGCCTACTTCGATGCCAGCGTGATTCCATCGGTTGCTTATACCGATCCGGAAGTTGCCTGGGTCGGCGTGACCGAGGATGAAGCAAGGGCCAAGGGCATCAAAGTCGAAAAAGGCCTGTTCCCGTGGGCGGCGTCAGGGCGCGCTGTGGCGAATGGCCGCGATGAAGGTTTCACCAAGCTGATCTTCGACGCAGAAACTAAGCGCATTGTCGGCGGCGGTATTGTCGGCACACACGCAGGCGACATGATTGGTGAAATTGCACTGGCAATCGAAATGGGAGCCGATGCTGTCGATATCGGAAAAACCATTCATCCGCATCCTACGCTGGGCGAATCGATCGGTATGGCGGCAGAAGTCTATAAAGGCGTCTGCACCGATCTGCCACCGCAACGTAAGAAGTAATATCGTCATCCTCAGAAAAAAACCGCGATCCAGGTCGCGGTTTTTTTTTTCATTCATATCGCTCAAAATCGCATTCAAAATTTGCGCTTAACAATTGCGGGCAGCAAGCGCAATTCAGGTTTTTTTCTTTTTCGCTGATTTTGCCTTGCTGGCCCGGTTAAGTTCGATAGCTTGCAGGATCAGCGCTTTGAAGGCCGTTTCGTCGACTTCCTCACCTTCGTGGATATCAATGGCGCGACGCACATTGCCTTCCAGGCTGGAATTGAAAAGCGTTGCCGGATCGGGCAATGCTGCGCCTTTGGCGAAGGTCAGTTTGACGACTTTTTTATACGTCTCGCCCGTGCAGATGATGCCATCATGCGACCAGACCGGCGTGCCCATCCATTTGACTTCTTCCACGACGTCGGCGTCGGCTTCCTGTATCAGCCTGCGCATTCTGGCCAGCGTGACGCCGCGCCAGTCACCAAGCCCGGCGATTTTTTCCGAGATCAATTCGGATGCCGACAGCGTTTGCTTGATTTCGGATGTTTCCATATTTACCTCCTCAAAGAATTCAGATCGCGCTGCATTGACTGCACGTATGCGTTGCCGCGCGGAGTCCTGCGTGACTTGTGAAAATGGCGAATTTTGCTTACAGACGCGCTGCCAGTTCTGCCAGTTGGTCGGTGGCGAGGCTCCAGCCTTGATGAAAGCCCATGTCTTCATGCGCTTTGCGGTCTTCTGCGCTCCAGTGCAGAACGCGTGCGGTGTAGCGGGTTTTGCCGTCGTGCGCGGCGAAACTGATGGTGGCTGTCATGAAGGGTTTTTCCGACGGCGTCCAGGCATCGGTGTAGGCATCGGTAAAGACAATGCGTTGATTGGGAATGACTTCGAGGTACACGCCGCGATTCGGAAATTCCTGACCTTCAGGACTGCGCATCACGATCAGATTGCTGCCGCCGGGGCGCACATCGAGTTCAGCAGAGGCGACCGTCCATGGGCGTGGCGTGAACCATTGCCTGAGCAATTCCGGTTCGGTCCAGGCACGGTACAGTTGTTCGGGCGTGGCGTCGATGAGGCGTTCCAGTGTCAGTTCTTTGTCGTTCATGGTGGTCTCCGTGTGGTTGGTTTTGCTGCTGCGAATTATTGTGCTGCGTGCCTTACCTCGGTGACGAAGTCCGGCAAATCCCAGGCGCCGCCGGGGGCGATCAGGCGGCACATGCCGGTGCTGGAACTGGCGCTTTGGACGAATTGTTTGCCATTCCAGGTCAGGGATTCGAAACTCCAGCAATCGCCGAGGCCGCGGCCTTTTTGTCCCGAGCTGATGACGCCTTTGTCGTAATCGCTGCCATCGGTGGTGACCAGTTCAGCGTGGTACGGCGAGCGGTCGCCGACGACAAAAAATGCCGTGCCCTGATTGT
>JAGWUK010000241.1 GCA_028868455.1 Burkholderiales bacterium
ACGTGCACTGAAACGTTTCCGCGCTTTAAAAAAATGGATGGCAGCACCTGTGCAGGAACGTAGTTGGGTCGATGTCACGCATCGCTTTGCCGATGGTGCTGCCGCCATGATGGTCATGGGCGACTGGGCCAAGGCTGAGCTGAATGCCTGGGGTGTGGCGACCGATACCGGGTTTTCCTGCGTCGCTGTACCGCAGACTGAAAACTATCATCTGTACGATATCGACACGCTGGTGATGCTGGCAGGTGATGGTTCACATCGTGCCGCGCAGGAAAAACTTGCGCAACTGGTGTTATCCCCATCGGTGCAGGCCGAATACAATCAGATCAAAGGCTCGGTGCCGGTTCTGCGCAATCCCGACATGAGCAAGATGGATAGCTGGGCCCGCGCTTCGTGGAAATTGTTTGCGCGCGGACCGTCCGCACAGGTGCCCAGCCTGACGCACCGCATGGCTACCGACGAGATTTCCAAGGACGCGATTGTGGCGGAAATACGGCGCTTTTTCATGGACGAACAAATCAGCGTCAGCGAAGCGCAACGTCGCCTGGGCGCGATTGCGCGTTCTTTACAAAAAACCTGGGATTAAAAAATGATGACGCGCAAGCTACTCGTCGTGGATGACGATCAGAAAACCAGAACCCTGCTCAAAGCTTATCTGGAAAAAAACCAGTACGAAGTCAGGCTGGCCCACAATGGCGAATCATTCCTGACCGAATTTCAGCGTTATGCCGATGAATTATCGCTGGTGATTCTGGATGTCATGCTGCCCGATACGGATGGATTTGCCTTATGCAAAGTCGTGCGCAATCGCTCGAATGTGCCCATCATCATGCTGACTGCGAGTTCGGATGAAACTGACCGTATCGTCGGGCTGGAACTCGGGGCAGATGACTACATCGCCAAGCCGTATAGCCCGCGTGAACTGTTGGCCAGAATCAAGGCGATTCTGCGTCGCACCGGCAGCGACAACGTGGCCGCACCGCGTTATTACCGCTTCGTCGGATTCACGCTGGATACCGTGGAGCGCACCGTCAGTGACAGTCAGGGTGAAGTCATCGCCTTGACCGGACTGGATTTCCAGTTGCTGAAATATTTTGTCGAACATCCGGGCGATATCCTTGACCGCAATGTCTTGTGCGAAGAAACCCGTGGCCGCGATGCCGGGCCGCTGGATCGCTCGCTCGATGTGCAGATCAGCCGCCTGCGTCTGCGCCTGCATGACGACGGCAAGCAACCGGCATTGATCAAAACCGTGCGCGGCGCGGGCTATGTGTTTTCTGCCGACGTGGTCAGTTCGCATGCCTGATTCCTCATGGTCGCAACGCCTGTTGCAAAAAATTCTGCCGCAATCTTTGCTGGGGCGACTCACGGTCGTCATGGTGGCGGGCGTGATGCTGACGCAAGTTGTCGGCAATGCGTTCTGGACGGCGCAAGTGCGCAAGGAATCCGAGGCAGAAACCAAGGCTTCGTCGCAACATGTGGCACGCAGCGCTGCATCGACCATGCGGTATTTCTTCGGCTTGCCGGCCAACTACCGACCTCTGACGATACAACTGTTTCGCGAAATGGGCGGCACGCGGTTTTTCGTCAACATCAATCAGCATGCGGTGGCGTTTCGTGAAATGAGCGACCAGCGCCTGACGCCGCTGGCAGTGCAGCAAATACAACTGGCGCTGAAAGAAGAATTGCCGCGTCTGGCCGGACTGCAAATCGGCTTCGCGTGGCCGTCCGATCTGGTCGTTTCGGACGATGGTTCACGCGTCAACGAAGTGCCGGAAAAATGGGTGCAGCACATCCTGATTACGCAGCCCAATCCGGCTCCTATCCTCGTGATACAGACCGAGATGGACGATGGTCACTGGCTGTATCTGGCGACACTGATGCCGAACCCGTATTTTTTTAAAAGCGGCGATCCGTTCTCGTCCGACCGCGTCTTGCTGCAAGCCTTGTCGCTGGCTGCTGTACTTGTGCTGTCGATCCTGGTTGTGCGCTGGACGACGCGTCCTTTGGCGGCCTTGTCAGAAGCCGCGCAGGCATTTGGCAATGGTGAACATGCGCCACCATTGCCGGAAACCGGCAGCAGAGAATTCATCAACACTGCACGCGCTTTCGGCGAAATGCGCGAACGCATACAAAAATACATCGACGACAGAGAGCGTTTGTTTGTCTCCATCTCGCATGATTTGCGTACACCGATTGTGCGTTTGAAATTACGGGCAGAACTGCTCGACGACGACGCCTTGCGTGCCGAATTTCATGACGATCTGGATGAGCTGGACATGATGGTCAAAGGCGCTTTGCAATGCGTGAAAGACAGCGATATCTATGAAAACCCGACCGAGATACGACTTGATGTATTGTTAGGACGCATGGTTAAAGGCGCGCATCTGGCCGGGCACAAAATTTCTTTCAACGAATCCGGCCTGACCGTATTTGCCAAACCGCTGGCGCTGAAACGCGCAGTCGGTAACTTGCTCGATAATGCGATCCATTATGGCAAGCAGGTCGAAATTCATGTCACGCAACAGGATGACAACATTGCGATTGAAATCCGCGATCACGGCCCCGGCGTGCCAGAAGACGCGTTCGCCAAATTGTCCGAACCCTATGTACGACTCGACCACGGCCGCCACCAGAACGCATCCGGCATGGGACTCGGCCTGAACATCGCCCGCAGCATCGTGCAGGCACACCACGGCGAGCTGCAATTACGCAATCACCCGGAAGGCGGACTGATCGCCACCATCCTGTTGCCGCACCGGCGAGATGCGCTGATGGTCAATACGATCGATTTGTTGGAGGGTGAGGGGAGTTGAGAGGGAAGCGTAGTTTCAACGTGACGAAGATAACTTGCTGCCAATGTTTGGGTTTTTAAGCATCCGTATCAAGTCCGGGACTTGGGCAGTACAAACATGATCGTTTTAATGTGGAAACTCCTGCGCGCACCGAATTGATTTTCATTAGCCAGTCCGGCCCGTACTATTTGCACAAATTCTGGCGTCAGATCGTAGCTATCATTTTTCATGATGGCCCTATTTTAATTCCGTATTTTCTGATTGAGGCAGATACGCCTACACTGTGATCACAGCAGATTTCAAAGGAAGTCGAAGAAGCGCTGCAGCGAAATTTCGAAAGCTTCTTTTGATGTCTCTTTGATTCGACCGGGGCGATGGCAGTCTTGTGGTGATGTTGCAAACTTGTTTGGGCGAGTGCGCAAAAACCGGATTGTTATCGAATTTTGAGTCGAATTCGAATAAAATGGCCGACTATCTCAGCCACCGCAATGAGAGCCTATCTCTGATACCTCGCTATAGGCTCTGAGCAAAATTGTGTCTTACCGGATACAGCGCATGCTCTTTGCAAACTAAATCACAAATTTTGGAGCTACACATGTCATCCGACACCATCCTGGAGTCTGCTGGACTCTTGTCCGCGTCATCTTCTGCACCGTCTGAAGTGCAGCAAACGAACACCGCTACCCCTTCTGTCGATTCACCTGCGTCGCCGCCTTTGCAGGACGTGCGTCTTGACGACAAATATGCGTCGAACTCAGGGACGATTTTCCTTTCCGGCATTCAGGCACTGGTGCGCTTGCCGATGATACAACGCCAGCGCGATCTGGCTGAAGGTTTGAATACGGCGGGTTTTATTTCAGGTTATCGCGGTTCCCCGTTGGGCGGTCTCGATGAGACATTGTGGAAAACCAAAAAATTATTAGAAGCCAGTCATGTGCAATTCGTGCCTGGCGTGAATGAAGATTTAGCTGCCACCGCAGTGTGGGGCACGCAAACGGTCGATCTGATCGGCCCGGCCAAATACGATGGCGTGTATGCGATGTGGTATGGCAAAGGCCCTGGCGTCGATCGCTGCGGTGATGTGTTCAAACATATGAACCACGCCGGCACGGCCAGACACGGCGGTGTCTTGCTGGTGGCTGGTGATGACCATGGCGCGTATTCATCGACGCTGCCGCATCAGTCCGATCATATTTTTTCTGCCTGCATGATACCGATGCTGTATCCGTGCAATGTGCAGGAATATCTGGATCTCGGTTTGCACGCCTGGGCGATGTCGCGCTTCTCCGGTTGCGCCGTCGGCTTCAAGGCGCTGGCCGACACGGTTGAATCGACGTCGTCCGTCGATGCCGATCCTTTCCGCCTGAAGATAAAAATACCTGAAGATTTTGTGATGCCGGAAGGCGGTCTCAATACGCGCCTGTCGCTCGATACGCTGGGCATACAGGCGCGCAAGCAAGAGGCGCTGATGCAGGATTACAAAATCTACGCAGCACTGGCCTATGCGCGCGCCAACAAGCTCAACCATGTCACCATCGACAGTCCGCACGCCAAGCTGGGAATTGTGGCCTCAGGCAAATCGTATCTGGATGTGCTCGAAGCGCTGGAAGAACTGGGCATTGATGAACAATTCGCTGCCGACATTGGTATCCGTCTGTACAAAGTGTCGATGCCGTGGCCGCTGGAACCGGATGGCATACGCGAATTTGCGCAAGGTCTGGATGAGATTCTGGTGGTGGAAGAAAAACGCCAGATGGTCGAATACCAGCTCAAAGAGCAACTGTATAACTGGCGCGACGATGTGCGTCCGCGCGTGATCGGCAAGTTTGACGAAAAAGGCGAATGGGTGCATCCGCGTGGTGAATGGCTGCTGACGTCGAAGGCCGATTTCTCGGTGGCGCAAATTGCCCGCGTGATTTCTTCGCGCATCGCCCGCTTCCACACCAGCGACCGCATCAAGGCGCGGCTGGCGTTTTTGGAAGCCAAAGATGTGGTGTTGACCAAACAGGTCAATACACCGGCACGTCCTGCTTACTATTGCTCTGGCTGTCCGCACAATACCTCGACCAAAGTGCCGGAAGGTAGTCTGGCACTGGCCGGTATCGGTTGTCATGTGATGGCGACCGCGATTTATCCTGAATTCAATAAGCTGACGACGCATATGGGCGGCGAGGGCGCGCCGTGGATCGGTCAGGCGGCTTTTTCAACGTTGCCGCATGTGTTTCAGAATCTCGGTGACGGAACGTATTTCCATTCCGGGTATCTGGCGATCCGCGCTGCCGTCGCTGCGAAAGTGAATATCACCTACAAGATTTTGTACAACGATGCGGTCGCGATGACCGGCGGCCAACCCGTGGACGGCACGATCAGTGTGCCGATGATGGCGCAGCAGATGGCGGCTGAAGGCGTCAAGCGCATCGCGCTCGTGACAGAAGATTTATCGCGCTATGCCGATCGCTCAAATCTGCCGGCTTTCCTGACATTGCACGATCGCAAGGACATGGATGCCGTTCAGCGTGAACTGCGTGACATCGAAGGTGCCAGCGTCCTGATTTACGAT
Organism: Burkholderiales bacterium; assembly: GCA_028868455.1. Taxonomy (GTDB): domain Bacteria; phylum Pseudomonadota; class Gammaproteobacteria; order Burkholderiales; family Burkholderiaceae_D; genus Undibacterium. The sequence goes on from JAGWUK010000241.1 coordinate 5,356, forward strand.
CAGACCTGCGCGGCAGAGAAACGTCGTCGCCGTAAAAAAGGCCAGTTCCCCGACCCGAATCAACGCATGTTCATCAACGAAGCCGTCTGCGAAGGCTGCGGTGATTGCGGCGTGCAATCCAACTGTACCTCGATCTTGCCGCTGGAAACCGAGTTCGGCCGCAAGCGCGCT
>JAGWUK010000242.1 GCA_028868455.1 Burkholderiales bacterium
CCAGGATGACGAAATGCGTGCCAGACCACCTTCGCGCACGCCAAACAGCAATGCGTCTTGCGGATGCATATCTACAAACGACTCGGCAACATGATCGGCCAACTTGGGCGACTTGCCCGTACGCGTCATGGTATGCCACTGGTCGCGCACGCGTCCCGTATTCAAGGTCAGCGGAAAATCTTCGTCCGGCGCATGAGCTGGCGCTCTGGGCGGTGTTGCGATGAAACGCGCGCGGCCATCAGCATGGACAAAATGACCGTCGCCAAACAGGCGTTGCTGGCCACGTCCAGTGCCGCCAACAGTGCGGGAAACCGGCCACTGTATCGGTTGCAAAGTATCGAACTCCGCCTTGTCCAAGCCAGTCAGACCAGTCAGATTGAACACGCGTGGAATGTCGCCTGTCGTCGTTGCGTCCGAGGGCACAATCGAGTCGTTGCGAAACGCACTTAAACGCGCATGCTCATCAAACACCTCGTGCACCGCTTGATAATTAAAGCCTTCAAAGCCCATGCGCTGTGCGACGTCGCATAACATTTTCCAATCGGCGCGCGCTTCGCCGGGCGGCGCCAGGAATGCGCGCTGGCGCGAAATGCGCCGTTCGGAATTGGTCACGGTGCCGTCTTTCTCACCCCAGCCCAGCGCTGGTAACAGCACATCGGCAAAAGCATTGGTATCGGTTTTTTCGACAATATCGGAGACCACCACCAGTTCGCATTTTTGCAGCGCACGCTGTACCTGATCGGCATCCGGCAGACTGACGACAGGGTTTGTCGCGATGATCCAGACAGCCTTGATGCGTCCCTGCTCAATCGCCTGAAACAAATCGACGGCTTTTAAACCCGGTTTGTCGGCAATGCGCGGCGCATTCCAGAAAGTTTGCACAATGTCGCGATGCGCCGGATTTTCCAGTTCCATGTGGGCTGCCAGCATGTTGGCGAGTCCGCCGACTTCGCGCCCGCCCATGGCGTTTGGCTGACCGGTGATAGAAAACGGCCCCATTCCCGGATGGCCGATACGCCCGGTGAGCAAGTGACAGTTGATAATGCTATTGGCCTTGTCGGTACCAGCTGACGATTGATTCACACCCTGTGAAAAAGCCGTAATCACTTTTTCTGTATCGCTAAACAACTGGTAAAACGTCAGCAAATCCTGCACATCGACCTTGCAGATTTTAGCGACATTCAACGGATCGGCGCTGCTGGCCTCGGCCGCTGCCAATGCAGCATCCACGCCATGCGTGTGCGCATCGACAAAGCTGCTGGCGATGCTGCCGTTGCGTGACAGATAATGCAGCAAGCCATTAAACAGCCAGACGTCGGTGCCTGCCTTGACCGGCAAATGCATATCGGCCAACTCGCAGGTCGCGGTACGGCGCGGGTCGATCACGACCAGCTTCATGGCAGGTCGTGCTTCCCTGGCCTTGGCGATGCGCTGGAACAAAATAGGATGGCACCACGCGGCATTCGAACCGACCAGGACCACCAGATCGGCCTGCTCCAGATCGTCGTAGCATACTGGCACCAGATCAGCGCCGAATGCACGTTTATGGGCGGCAACCGCAGACGACATACACAATCTTGAATTGGTGTCGATATTGGCGCTGCCGATAAAGCCTTTCATCAGCTTATTGGCGACGTAATAGTCTTCGGTCAGCAACTGGCCGGACACATACAATGCCACGGCATCCCGACCATGGCGCTCAATAATATCGCTCAGCCCCTGCGCAACTTTATCCAGCGCCTGATCCCAGCTACTTCTTTGCATGGTGCCCGATGCGCCTTTTGTGCCGTTTGTACCTTTTGCGCCATCGCGAATTTGTGGGTACAGCAGACGGCCATCCAGCGCGATGGTTTCGTCCAATGCCGAGCCCTTGACGCATAAGCGACCTGCGTTAGCAGGGTGTTGCGTATCGCCGGCAACGCCGATTTTCCCGTCTGCATGCAATGTGGCGCGTACGCCGCAACCGACACCGCAATAAGGACAGGTCGTCAAGACACTGTTAGCGGTTGCTGGGGAAAGGGAGAGGTTCATATTGATTTCCTGTTCAGGCTGCCCGCACGCAAAGCGCCTGTCCAAAAAGTAATTGATTGCGCAACGAGGCAATATCTGCCCGCTTTTGTATCAGTTCAAAATACCACGGACCGTCTTTCACGTCACCATACAAAACGGCGCCGATCAGCTGATTGTCCTTGAGTACCAGGCGTTTATAAATTCCACGGCGCGGATCGCGCATCACCAGATCTTCGCTGCCGTCACCACCGACGAAGTCGCCCGCAGAATACAGATCAACGCCCGTTACCTTGAGTTTGGTCGCCGTCGCCTGCTGCACATAACGCCGGTGGCCAGCACCGGCCAGATGCGCACCGCACACGCGTGCCTGATCCCAGATCGGCGCGACCAGACCGAAAGTTGCCATTCTGTGCTGCACGCATTCGCCAACGGCATAGATACGCGGATCATAGGTTTGCAGGGTATCGTCGACCACAATTGCGCGTTCGCAATGCAAACCCGCCTGTTGCGCCAACGCGATATTCGGACGCACGCCAACGGTCATCACGACCAGATCGGCGGGAATTTCACTGCCGTCTTTAAAACGCACAGCGGTCACGCGTTCTTCGCCGACGATTTCACTGGTGCTGGCTTCGAGCAAAAAACGCATGCCTTTTTGTTCCAGCGTCTTTTTGAGCAACACAGCTGCCGCTTTATCCAGTTGCCGCTCCATCAAACTATCGCAGACATGCACGACGGTGACATCCATGCCCTGCCGCATTAAGCCATTCGCGGCCTCCAGGCCGAGCAGGCCGCCGCCGATCACGACGGCATGACGATGATTGCGCGCGGCTTCCAGCATGCTTTCCACATCCTGAATATCGCGAAAAGCCAGCACTCCCGGCAATTGATGTCCAGGGACAGGAATGATGAAAGGCGTGGAACCGGTCGCCAGCAAAAGACGATCATAAGCAACTTCAACGCCGGCACGCGAACGTACGATGCGCCGGCGACGGTCGATTTCCACGACTGGATCACCTGCGTGCAAAGTGATCCTGTTTTGCGCATACCATTCGCGCGTATGCAGCATGATGTCATCCACCTGCTTGTCGCCAGCCAGCACCGGCGACAAGAGAATGCGATTGTAATTGCCATGCGGCTCGGCACCAAACACCGTGATGTCGTATAGATCGGGCGCCAGTTTTTGCAGTTCTTCGACCGTGCGCATACCGGCCATACCATTACCGATAACGACCAGCGAAGGCTTCGCTTTTTTACCAAAGAGCGTCGTCATATGCCGACCCAGACCTGTTCGTTGGCGATGCGTGCCGGATAGGCGTTGATCGAATTTTCCGGCGCTTCCAGGCATTCGCCGGTTTGCAGATCGAAATGCTGCTTGTAAATCGGCGAGGCCACCACGATGCGCTCGCCCAGATTGCCGACCAAGCCACGCGACAACACCGCAGCGTCGGAATTGGGGTCGAAATTATGGATGGCAAACACGCGGTGTTCGTCGTCAACGACGTGGAAAACAGCAATTTGCTCGCCATTGATCAGCGCACACACGCCGGTATTCGGCATGATCTCGGTCAGCTTGCAAACCGGAATCCAGTTCATTCTTTGGTGATCGCTATGCATTTTCTTTCCCTTGGCGCCAGCATGGCGCGCATCAATTTCAATTACTGGCAACATTCGCTCAGACGGTCTCGGCAGCGATGGGAATCACGACCCGCTTTTTTTCAGCCGGCGTCGCCGGGCGAATCTGGCCGCGCTCCTGCATGAACACGACATTCTGATCGGCGACATCGCTATTGATGAAATGGCGGAAGCGTTGACGTGTTTCGGGATCGGTCACGGCTTTTTTCCATTCGCATTCATAGGTATCGACAACATGCTGCATCTCGCTTTCCAGCTCCGCTGCTAACGCCAGTTTGTCCTGGACGATGACCTCTTTCAGGTAATCCAGTCCGCCTTCGAGATTGTCGCGCCAGACGCTGGTGCGTTGCAGGCGATCGGCGGTGCGCACGTAGAACATCAGGAAACGGTCGATGTAGCGTATCAGCGTGGTTTTATCCAGATCGGCTGCCAGCAGCTCGGCGTGGCGCGGTTTCATACCGCCATTGCCGCAAACGTACAGGTTCCAGCCTTTTTCAGTCGCGATCACGCCGACGTCCTTGCTTTGCGCTTCGGCACATTCACGCGTACAGCCAGAGACGGCGAACTTGATTTTGTGTGGAGAACGCAGTCCCTTGTAGCGGTTTTCCAGCGCGATCGCCAGCCCCATGCTGTCGTCCACGCCGTAGCGGCACCAGGTCGAACCGACGCAGGATTTCACTGTGCGCAAAGACTTGCCATAAGCGTGACCGGATTCAAAACCGGCGGCGATCAGCTCTTCCCAGATTGGCGGCAATTGCTCGACCCGCGCGCCAAACAGATCGACGCGCTGTCCACCGGTGATCTTGGTATACAGGCCGTATTTTTTGGCGACTTTGCCGATCGCGATCAATCCTTCCGCAGTGACCTCACCGCCCGGCATGCGCGGCACGACGGAATAGGTACCATCTTTCTGGATATTGCCGAGAAAATAGTCATTCGTATCCTGCAGGCTGGCATGTTCTTTTTTCAGGACGAAATCGTTCCAGCACGACGCCAGAATGCTGGCGGCCAGTGGCTTGCAAATATCGCAGCCCAGACCTTTGCCATGTTGTGCCAGCAAGGCATCAAATGTCTTGATCTGGCCAACGCGCACCAGGTGGTACAACTCCTGACGCGAGTAGGAAAAATGTTCGCAGACATGGTTGTTGACGGCCATGCCCTGCTTCTTCATTTCAGCCTTCATGATCTGCGTCACCAGCGGCACGCAACCGCCGCAGGCCGTACCCGCTTTGGTGCAGCTTTTCAAGGCGCCGATGCTGGTCGCGCCATCGCCGACTGCCGCGCACAGATCGCCTTTGGAGACATTGTTGCACGAGCAGATTTGCGCTGCGGCGGGCAAGGCATCGACGCCAAGACCCGGCTTACTTTTGCCGTCGGCTTGCGGCAGGATTAAGAATTCCGGCGATTCTGGCAATTCGATGCGATTCAACATCATTTGCAGCAGCGTGCCATATTCGCTGGCGTCACCAACCATGACGCCGCCGAGCAGGTATTTGCCGCATTCCGATACCACGATTTTTTTGTAAATCTGTTTGCGCTCGTCGGTGAACTGGTAAGAGCGACTGCCTGCTTCCTTGCCGTGCGGATCGCCGATACTGGCGACATCAACGCCCATCAGCTTGAGCTTGGTGCTCATGTCTGCACCGGTAAATTCCGGCACCGCTGCGCTGCTGCGGATGTCGTCTTGCGCCAGCACATGCTGGGCAGCGATGCGCGCCATATCGTAACCAGGCGCCACCAGTCCATAGATTTTGCCTTCCCATAATGCGCATTCACCAATCGCATAAATATCCGGATCGGAACTGCGGCAGTGGTTGTCAATCGCAATGCCGCCGCGCGCACCGACCTGCAGTCCACTATCGCGCGCCAGCTCGTCGCG
>JAGWUK010000243.1 GCA_028868455.1 Burkholderiales bacterium
ACCAACCAAGAATTGTGTTGAACTTACGTACCATACCAACAGAAACAAAAGAACGGCTTATCAAGGAATTTAATAGGCCAGGAACAGATTTCGTGACAATAGTTCCTTCTACTGGCGGTGTTGGTAGCGATTACTGTTTAGATTTTGAATCCAGCCTCGCGCAATTCCTCGCTAAGTCCTTTTATCGTGTACAAATGGTAAAAAAATTGATGCGGTTGTTTGCCAATTGTCCGGGTAAACAAAATATTTCCTGTTTCCATCTGAAAACTTTCTGTTCGATGAAACAACCGTCGCAATTGTGTCTGTAGCAGCTCTACTGGACGCCTCCGGAAAATGCTGGGTACGCTGAGCACAAGCTTCCCGTTTTTCCGAATTAATTGGCGCAGATGCTTGAGCGTCGCTACACGAGCTGAGTAATCGCCAATATGGCTGAGTACGCCAAATAACAGCAAGATAAGATCGTATTCGCCATACTCATTAAGTTGCATCGCATCTGTTTCAACTAGACGGATACGCTTCTTACTTGGATGGTCCTTCAAATAAGCAGCCAGTTCGGCGATTGCCGCGTGAGAAATATCGAACGCTGTCAATTTCGCGTTTGTTTGTTGGAGCAGTGGCAAGGTGTAACGACCATTGCCGCAACCATAATCCAAAATATCATCTGCTTCGGCAGCACCGTTATTAAAAAGAAAGTGAAGAGTACTTTGATTGGGTTCCGGGTACCGTTTTTTATACTCGTGGCTCGCATAATAGCGATCATACAAATCCGTCATCGCTTCAGCGATTTCGTGGTTGTCACAAGCGTTTGTTAAATCATCTTTCACAAACGTCTCCGCAAGAACCACATTCAGATACGGCGCAACAATAAAAATGTTGTTCATTCATTTTACAAACACTCTTTCGGTGTATCTGCATTAATGCTGTCTCCGCAAATCCATTTGTGATCCATTTTTTTGTTCCAAATATTATGCATATCAACGAGAAATCTTGACGGCGGGATGCCCCATTTATTTTCAATTTTCAGAAGTTCGCCAGTTCGGTGCCATTTGATAATAGCTTTTGAAAGATACTTCTCTAACTCGCTGTCTTTGTCTTTGGCAGAAATGGCAATTGACCATGGATTGGTAAATATGGTTGTCATGGGCATGACGAAATCAGTGGCCCATTCGACTTTCCTTAGCATTGCAACGATTGCGGTGTCGTCATATAACAGCGCCGAACAACGGCCATCACGCAATGCTTGTTTAGACCATTCGTTTGAGTACAGTGCAACAATGTCGGCACCATAAGTAACGGTAACCCTACGATTATAAAAAGCGCCACGCCGGCTACATATGCGACGATTTTTCAAATCTGTCCATTGTTTGAAATGCTCAGATTTACGCGCCAGTAAATTGACTCCAGAGCTGTAGTAATGAGGCGCTACTAAAGTAAGTTGTTTTTGACGATCGGGTGTGTCAGAAAGAGTAGCGATCAATACGTCAACTTTTCCACTTTTGAGTGCATCAATTCTTTCTGCAGTCAATACGCCAACCAGTTCAAGTTTGACTCCAAGATCATCAGCGAGGATTTTTGCAAGATCGGGTTCCATGCCGACGATTTTTCCACTGGAAGCATCCTGATAACCCCAAAGCAAGACGTCTTTTTTAACGCCGACGACAAGTTTTCCACGTTGTTTAATTTCGTCCAGACTGCTTGCTGTTGAACTATTTGTCAGTAAAGAAATGAACATGAACAAAAAAAAGTATAAATGCGAAAAGCGAAATTTATTCATGAATTCACCTGCGATTCGGAGTCCGGAGCAAAGCTTTGCAAGCTCGTTAAAGAGTGAAAATGCAAAGCGACGCAAGTAATATCATCTGATTGCGGTGCTCCATTGGCGTGCTGATCGACAGACTTCACGATCCTTTCCACTGCATCGTTGACGTTGCCGATTGGGGTATTTGCAAAAAGCGGAGGGATGCGCTCTGGAGTGAACTCTTCGTTTTGCGGATTGAAGGCTTCCGTAACGCCGTCGGTATACATCAGCACATAGTCTCCAGGCTGAAGTTGTATTGAATTTTGAGAAAAGGGTATTCCATCAATCACGCCTAATGCGCTACCTCCAGTCATTGGGAGAAATTCGCTACTACCGTCAATATGTACCAGCAAAGGAGGAGGATGACCGCCATTTACGTAAGTAAACATTCCGTTACCAGGATCAAACTCGGCATAAAAAGTGGTCACAAAAATACAGGTGTCGTTGTCTTCGCATAAAATGTCGTTCGCAATCGCGATGGTTTGCCCAGCATCGCCCGTTGTACGAGTTGCCGTCGCACGTATCAAAGTTTTTGAAACCATGCCAAATAGCGCTGCGGGGACACCTTTACCACTGACATCCGCAACGACAATTCCAATCTTTCCATTACCCAAAGAAAAATGGTCGTAAAAGTCCCCGCCGACTTCTTTGGCCGATCGCATTAGTCCCCATAGTGAAAATTCTTTCTCGTTCGGCCAGTGACGCGGCAAAATTGCAAGCTGCATGTTGGCAGCGATATCCAGTTCTTGACGTATTCCGACAAGTTGCAGACTCTGCCTGAAGGCCTGTGAAATACTCTCAAACCACGGTTGCCAGGTGCTCGGCACGGTCGGAATAGGTGCCGGAGTAAATTGGCTTTCTTTGGCAATATGGGCTACAAGTTTTGATGCCGGTGAAATAAATTCTCTTGTCGTGACCAGATACGTGACAACCATCAATAATGTCAGACCAAAAATCACTGCCAGCATAATCGGGCCGCGTTCGAGCAAAAGATTTTGCCAGATGAGATTTTTTGGAACGATGTAAATCAGTTGCCAGGGAGCAGAAATAAATGGATGCCGGATAATCAGCGAGTTGCCGATTTCGGTGGGCTGATTCGCTGGGATGTCTGTAAGTTTGCGCTGTTCGTTGAGCAATCCTGCAGGCATGACACTTTCTAAGGTGTGCGTTTCTTTGACTTCCATTGCATCAGCAAATATTTGCGGATGTGCAACAACGACACCATAAGCGTCTACCAGGAACGCGGTACCAGGATGATAAGAGAAATCAGCATTGATACGATTCAAATAATCGAGACTTGTATCGATAGAAACGACACCACGAAATGTTTTGCCTGAGTAAACCGGAGCGGCAGCAGGTACTAACAAACCTCGCGCTGGACCGCCATAGTAAACAGGAGCCCAAAATTTTTCTCGCGTCTGATTTTTTTCGGGTTGGCTCATTTTCCATGAGGGTGTTTGATATACGGTTTTGGAAAATGGACGTTTTTCCGATGACATCCAAGGGTAAGTATTTGAAAAATTATCCTTTGATACAAAACGACTTTCGCTGACATTGGGAAGATTAAACGCGATTGACTGGAATACCTGATTTAAATTCAATGCCATTTCAAGATCCAGATAAAAGTCCCCGGATCGATCAGCAAGTTGCCCCAGCCCGTTCAAATTACCGGTCGCATCTTTTTCTTCAACGTTGTCCAAATTAAAACCGTCAGATTTCTGTTGCAATTGATTAAATAGCGGAGAGTGTCCCGATTGCTTAGTACCTTGCCTGAATGAAGAAGGGGCTGTTGCATAGAAATTTGCGCTGACAATACGCATTGCCTCCAAATTGTCCAGCGATGAACGCAGGATAAATTCGACAAACTGGCCATGACGTTCAACATGGCCTTGAATGAGCTTTATCTCTTCCGTGTGTTTTTGTTTTATTTGAAAAAGAAAAAAAGCAAGAGTTAGCGCAAGAATTGCGACATATGTAAATCCAACCAAGCGATTGTAGTTGCGGAAAAAATTGATGTTGTTATCACGTTTATTCGGCAGTGAGGCGTTACTCATTGTGTTGTTTTCCGTCAAATGAGGCATTCAGTTAACTGCGAGATCTATGTTGACCAGGTTTTGGTGAAATGAACTTCATTAACGTTTCCATCGCGTCGATACGAAAAATGATCAGCCATTTTTCTGACGAAATGTATGCCGAGGCCGCCGATTTCACGCTCGTCAATATCGAGCGCGGTGTCCGGCTCAGCAATCAGAAATGGATTGAATTCGGGAGCGTTGTCCCTGATTGTGACAGCAACAGTATTTGCGATCAATTGAAGGTGTATGTCAATTTCACCTTCGCTATTTTTTTTATATCCGTGCATGACGACATTGGTGATCAATTCGTCCATCATCAAAGCGACGCTGTTTATAGCTTTGATTGGAACCTCAATGCTCAACGCCCATGCGTGGATATCCTCGTTCAAGGTTTCAATTTCTGAGTTGCTTCCTACTATGCATCGATGGAATTCTCGGTTGATTTGAGCAGGTAAGTCATTGGTCATCAATACCTCCTTTACCGATAGACTTCAATTTCAGAATTTAACAGTGCTAACCATCCGCGACCGTATTGAATGAATGCCGGGCTCCCAAGATACGCGCCATTTAACCTCGATTGGTACCCTTCAACAATATGAAAGGTGGAAACTGCACGATTCCGGAAATGCATACAGCTTACGCTAAATGCGACCAATATTTTCCTTTAAAAATATTTTTGTCGATCTTTTTAATGCAAAGCACATTTAGTGAGGGACTCATTTCACATTTAATTTTATCCGGATGCAAGTGTTGTTTGCGGAAATTCAGATTGTGATTATTGTTCCAGATGGGTTAAACTTTTTACATCGACTTAGTTGGATACAAAAAATGAGTTCTCAGTGGTTGTTTCCTACCCCTTATTGTCTCTTCGTCAGATTGTCAGTGCGTCGTGAGCGTTACATACAATTTAAAGAGCTCGCCAGCAAAGTTGCTTTCGCGTATCAACAGCATTCTCGTCGTATGCGGTGGATGGCGTATGCAACAGTTGCTGGGCCAGCCAACTATGTCTACATCATGTTGCCTCTTGCAGAGTTAGGTGACATGGATCATATGCCTTCCCTCGATCAAGTTCTTGCCGATGTGTATGGCCCCGAAAGCATGCCACTTCTCGAACGATTTCAGGATTGCGTATTGCAGATGGAAACCTTCGTATTAAATCGCGTTAATGACGGAATTAATCCAATTGAACGGGAACAGCCGCCAGCGTATTTGTATTATCTGAATTTGCAGGCTCAGCCTGGGCGCATGGGGCAACTAATGCAGAATTTACAGCAACTTGGTCTTGCGACCAGTGGTAGTCCGCTATTCTGCTTTGCGACTTTTGCCGGTCCCGTCAGGTTGCATGCCTTTACGATGGGAAACACAATTGCAGAATTAGGGGAGGTTGCCAGCCTTGAGCGACGTGTCGTAAATCACTTTGGTGCCGAGAGCGGACATAAAGTAATTTCTGAGATACACGATACTTTGACTGATATCGATGCCTCAATCCTGCGATATATAGGTCACCTGAACTAAGGCAAAAAATGCAAACGAAGAGGGTGAATTCATCATGTTGCTAGCACCGACACAACACAACTTTTCGGCTTGCCAGATATTCTTCAGGGCTATCGCAAAATTGGTTCC
>JAGWUK010000244.1 GCA_028868455.1 Burkholderiales bacterium
GCGCGCCGATTTCATCGCGCAATGGAAAGCCCATCAGACTAAGGGCCAGCCCGCTGTCGCCATTCTGCGCACCGATATTTATGCTGAATTAAAACAGCAGGACTTCCCCATGCGCGTGATCGGCGAAGACCCTAAACGCGTTATCGTCGCCAATCTGGTCAACGTTCCGCAATCTAAATAAAGTCATTATGAATCTGAATACCTTCGGTTTTATCCTCACCGGCATTTTATTGAATGCGCTGGCGCAGTTGTTACTCAAAATGGGCACCAACGCCGTCGGCGCCATCCACCTGACCGCAGAAAACTGGTTTGCGACCGGCCTGAAACTGGCAACACAACTCCCCATCATCGGCGGACTGAGCTGCTACGTCATTTCGGTGGTGGTCTGGATCATAGGCTTGTCGCGAGTCGATGTATCCATCGCCTATCCCATGCTCTCGATTGGTTACATCGTCAACGCCCTCGGTGCCTGGTATTTTTTAGGCGAAGTCATGTCTTTGCAACGTTTGCTGGCAATTGGTGTCATTATCATTGGCGTCGCCTTGCTGGTAAAAAGCTAAACCGGCAAATCCACGTCATTAGTGGGAGTATAGGCAAAAACCTGCCTTATAGCGCACAGAAATAAAGCGACATAAAAATATACTCTACCTCAGTATCTATTTCACAAGGATGAATATGAGCGATTCTTTAGCATTTTTACCTTTTACCAAACCCAGTATTGATGAAGACACGATCGCTGCCGTCGCCGACGTCTTGCGCTCCGGCTGGCTGACGTCCGGCCCGAATGTACAAAAACTGGAAGCACAATTATCCGAATATTTCGGCGGACGCCCGGTACGCACTTTCAATTCTGGCACTTGCACGATGGAGATTGCCTTACGCATCGCTGGCATTGGCGCTGGCGATGAAGTGATTACCACGCCGAATTCCTGGGTTGCCACGGCCAATGTCATCATTGAAACAGGCGCCACGCCAGTCTTTGTCGATATCGATCCAAAAACGCACAACATCGATTTGAATAAAGTCGAAGCCGTCATCACACCACGTACCAAGGCCATTATTCCGGTGCATATGTGTGGCCTGCCCTGCGACATGGATAAACTGTATGAGTTGGCCGACAAATACAAACTGCGTGTCGTGGAAGATGCCGCGCAAGCGATAGGATCAAGCTGGAAAGGCAAACGCATTGGCGCTTTTGGTGACTTCGTCTCGTTCAGCTTCCAGGTCAATAAAAACATCATGACTGGCGAAGGCGGCTGTCTGGTGTTGAATAATGCAGAAGAAGCGCGCCTGGCCGAAAAATATCGCCTGCAAGGCGTGACGCGCAGCGGGCTCGACGGGATTGATGTCGATGTGCTGGGCGGCAAATACAATATGACGGACATCGCCGCTGCCATCGGCCTCGGGCAGATGAAGCACCTGGCTGAATTCAATGCCAAACGCGCCGAACTCGCGCGCCATTACTTCAGCAGTTTTGGCGCCGATTTTGAAACGCAGACCGGCGCAGAATTGCCGGTAGCGAATTTCGAGAACAGCAACTGGCACATGTTCCACATCGTCCTGCCTGAGAACGTCAACCGCGCGGTCTTTATGCAGCAAATGCTGGACAAGAAAATCGGACTTGGCTATCACTATCGCGCTATCCATCTGTTCACCTACTATCGTGAACGCGGCTTTACGGACGGCATGTTCCCGATTGCAGAACGTGTCGGCAAACAAATTGTCACCTTGCCATTATTCCCGGCAATGAACAAGGAAGATGTCGAAAGGGTGGTGTCTGCGGTAAAATCCTGCCTTCTTTGAAATCGGCAAGAACAATCCAATGAAACCCGAACTTTCTGTTGTTATCCCTGTATACAACGAAGAATCTGGCCTCGCCAAGTTATTTGCGCGGCTATATCCTGCTCTGGATGCACTGGCAACGCGCGGCATCAGCTATGAAATCGTCTTCGTCAACGACGGCAGCCGTGACAATACGCCGGCGTTGCTGGCGGATCAATACCGCCTGCGCCCGGATGTCACACGCGTCGTTTTGTTTAACGGCAATTACGGTCAGCACATGGCGATTTTGGCGGGTTTCGAGGCGACACGCGGAGACATCGTCGTGACGCTGGATGCCGATTTGCAGAATCCACCGGAAGAAATCGGCGCACTGGTCGACAAGATGCGCGAAGGCTACGATTACGTCGGATCAATCCGGCGCAAACGTCAGGATTCCGCCTGGCGCACTTTCGCTTCCAAAGCCATGAATCGCTTCCGCGAAAAAATCACCCGCATCAAAATCACCGATCAGGGCAATATGCTGCGCGCCTATGGCCGCAACGTCATTAACCTGATTAACCAGTGCAGCGAAGTCAATACCTTCGTGCCTGCCCTGGCATACACCTTTGCCCGCAAGCCGACGGAAATCATTGTCGAGCATGAAGAGCGTGCGGCGGGCGAATCCAAATATTCGCTGTACAGCCTGATACGCCTGAACTTTGACCTGATGACCGGCTTTTCCATCATGCCTTTGCAATGGTTTTCCATGCTCGGCATGGCACTCTCGTGTCTGTCCGGCGGACTGGTGGTTTTACTGTTGATACGCCGTTTTGCGCTGGGTGCGGAGGCCGAAGGCTTGTTCACGCTGTTTGCCATCGCCTTCTTCCTGATGGGTGTCATCCTGTTTGGTATCGGTTTGCTCGGCGAATACGTCGGACGCATCTACCAGCAAGTGCGCGGTCGCCCGCGTTATGTCGTGCAAACCATCCTCGAGCAATCAGGCGAAGACCTGCCTGAGGCAAACTAAGATGCAGCCAACTACACCTACCGCCGTCGTTTTCGCCTATCACAACGTCGGCGTGCGTTGCATCAAAACCCTGCTGGCGCGCGGCATACACATCGCCCTCGTCGTCAGTCACGAAGACAATCCAGCCGAGACAATCTGGTTTGAGTCCGTCGCCGCCTTGTGTGCAGAGTCCGGCATTCCGTGCATTACGCCTGCCGATCCGAAGTCACCTGAGTTATCAGCGCGTATCGCCGAGATTGCACCGGATTTTATTTTCAGTTTTTATTACCGGCACATGTTACCCGTCGAATTGCTGGCACTGGCAAAACGCGGCGCCTATAATCTGCACGGCTCCTTATTACCGAAATACCGTGGTCGCGTCCCCGTCAATTGGGCTGTATTGCATGGCGAGACTGAAACTGGTGCAACGCTGCACGCAATGGCGGCCAAGCCTGATGCGGGCGCCATCATTGCCCAGACGCCGGTACCGATTCTGCCCGACGATACCGCTTACGAAGTATTCGGCAAACTGACAGTGGCAGCCGAGCAAACTCTGTGGCAAGCCTTACCTGGATTGATTCAGGGCAATGCCGTTGCGCTCACCAATGATTTGTCGCAAGGCAGCTATTTTGGCGGACGCAAGCCCGAAGATGGTCGCATCGACTGGTCACAAACGGCACAACAAGTCTACAACCTGCACCGCGCCGTCGCTCCGCCTTACCCTGGCGCATTTACCGAGATCGCTGACCATCGCTTTGTGATCAGCAAGGCAAGACTTTATCGTCCGGCCATCGCAAATTTGCCGCAAGGCTTGCATGTGGTAGATAATGTCGTCCTCGGCGTGTGCGGCGATGGTCACGCAATACGTATCATCGAATTGCGATGCGATGATAAAGTCATCACGGCACAAGAATTGCAACAATTGATAGCGAAAGCTTAATTGCTTTCGAACGTGCCGGAAACCATCCGGCAATCAACATTTACATTAAAAGAATCCACCATGAAAAAAGTCCTTATTCTCGGCGTGAACGGCTTCATCGGCCACCATCTGTCCAAACGCATCCTGGAAACCACGGACTGGGAAGTCTACGGAATGGACATGCAAACCGAGCGCTTAGGCGACTTGCTCAATCATCCGCGCATGCACTTCTTTGAAGGCGACATCACGATTAATAAAGAATGGGTCGAATATCACGTCAAGAAATGCGACGTCATCCTGCCGCTGGTGGCGATTGCTACGCCTTCCACTTACGTCAAGCAACCTTTGCGCGTATTTGAACTCGATTTCGAAGCGAATCTGCCTATCGTGCGCTCCGCTGCCAAATACGGCAAACATCTGGTATTTCCATCGACATCGGAAGTCTACGGCATGTGCCACGACGAAGAATTCGACCCTGAAGAGTCCGAACTGATCTGCGGCCCCATCAATAAACCACGCTGGATTTACTCATGTGCGAAGCAATTGATGGATCGCGTGATCTGGGGTTACGGCATGGAAGGCCTGAACTTCACCCTGTTCCGCCCATTTAACTGGATCGGCGCCGGACTCGACAATATTCATACGCCAAAAGAAGGCAGCTCACGCGTCGTCACGCAATTTTTCGGCCATATCGTGCGCGGCGAAAACATCTCGCTGGTTGATGGCGGCGCACAGAAACGCGCATTCACTTATATCGATGACGGTATTGATGCACTGATGCGCATTATCGCCAACAAAGATGGCATTGCTTCCGGCAAGATCTATAACATCGGCAATCCGACCAATAATTTCTCTATCCGTGAACTCGCCCACATGATGCTGGATCTGGCCGCTGAATATCCTGAATATGCCGATAGCGCGAAAAAAGTTCAATTGACTGAAACCACCTCCGCAGCCTATTACGGCAAAGGCTATCAAGACGTCCAAAACCGCGTACCTAAAATCACGAATACCTGTGAAGAGCTCGGCTGGAAACCAGTTACGACCATGAAAGACACGATGCGCAACATTTTCGACGCCTACCGTTCACAAGTGGCCGAAGCACGCGCTTTGATGGATTAATCAACTTGCCTTCCATCGTCCTCAAGATCGACGTCGATACCTATCGCGGCACCATGGAAGGCGTACCAAACCTGGTACGCATCCTGACTCAGCACGAAGCCGGCGCGACTTTTCTTTTTTCGCTCGGAAAAGACCATACCGGATGGGCACTGCGACGTGCTTTTCGTCCGGGTTTTTTCCAAAAAGTCTCCCGTACGTCGGTCGTCGAACATTACGGCATTAAAACCCTGATGTATGGCGTTTTTTTACCCGCGCCCGACATAGGCAGCCGCACAAAGGAAATGCGTGCCGTACAGGCGGCAGGTTTCGAATGCGGCATACATACCTGGGATCATGTGGTCTGGCAGGACAATGTGCGCCAGCGCGACGCCAACTGGACACGCCATCAGCTAAAACAGGCACATCAACGTTTTCAGCAAATTTTCGGACACACGCCCAAAACCCACGGTGCCGCCGGATGGCAGATGAACGAGCACGCATTTGCTCAACTGGATCAATTTGGCATGGCTTATGCATCAGATGGCCGTGCCATGTTAAAAGACGATGGGCAACTGCAAAACCCGGAATTTGGCCCTTATCGCCTGCAAGTCGGTACCGTTGTCCAAAGTTGCATCCAAATGCCAACCACCTTGCCAACACTGGACGAGTTGCTGGGGCGTGAAATCGATGGAATAACGATTACGACGT
>JAGWUK010000245.1 GCA_028868455.1 Burkholderiales bacterium
ATTGCCGCCGGTAGAAAAAGAAGTTCCTCCGCCAACGCGGTAATTACTGGTCGAGTCGCCGGACAAACCCATCCATTGCACGCCAAATTCATTGGCTTTATCGGCTGACACTTCCACAATCAGCGCCTCAACATAAACCTGAGCACGACGCGCATCAAGTTGATCGATGACGGCGCGCAAATTGCGATACACCGATTCGCTGGCAGTAATAATCAAAGTATTCGTCGCTGCATCAGCCTGAATGAAACCAGCCGCGCCACCTGAGGACAAGGTATTCGCTGAACCGGATGCACCGGAAGATGCTGAGGTTGAACTCAGATTATTGGGGGCTGCCGTCGGACTCAAAGGGCTATTGGTTCCATTGGCTGCATTGCCGACGTTCGACAAGGTTGAACTTTGCGTGGCAGAAGATGTTTCACCTGTGACGATGGAGCGCAGTGTTTGCGCCAGCTTGACTGCTTCGGCATTTTTCAGATAAACGACGTGGACATTGCCCGGCAAAGCGGTTGGCTGATCAAGTTTCGCGATCAGTGATTTAATCAGATTTGCTCGGGCAAGCGAAGGCGCACGCAACAGGATGGAATTGGTGCGCGGGTCGGCCAGCAAAACTGGCTTGGTCGGATCGGCACCGGCATGATTACTCTCGGTCAGCTTGGCTACCATGGTGGCAATATCGCTGGCAATCGCATATTTAACAGGTATCACATCCAGATCAACAGCGGCAGGCATATCCAGTGCCGCAATAATCTTATTCAAGCGTTTCAGATTGTCGGCGTAGTCTGTGATGACGACCGAATTGTTACCCGGATTACTGCTGACGGTATTGTTTGGCGAAATCAGTGGACGCAAAATCGTCACGACATTTGCTGCCGATTCGTAGTTCAGTTTATACACCTGAGTCACGATCTGGTCGCCCTTGACCGGCTCGTTGCGACTCGCTGGCATTGCCTGCGTTGGGCCAGGTTGCAACTTGGCATCAGCCTCCAACACCACCTTTGAGTATCCGTCCGCGGTTACAACGGCATACCCCTGAAGACGCAGCGTCGAGACCAAAAGCTTAAATGCCTGATCTTTCGTCAGCGGTTTTTCAGAGACCAGATTGATCTGACCTTTGACGCGCGGATCGATAATGAACGTTGTACCGGTGTAATGTCCGATCGCTTTGACGACGGACTCAATATCGGCACCGACAAAATTCAATTCTGCTGTGTTCTGATCCGGTGTCTGCGCATAAATCATCGGGCTGAACAGACAACCTGCAGTCAGTACTGCTGCGCCGGTCAAGGCAGACAAATGTCGTATCGGTTGGCGTAACGAAATGCTGATCATGGCTGCCTTGTCTTTTGATAGATATGTTTTCATTTGAACTCTAATGCGATTACATCTTTGTCACCGTCTCTGCGACGTTGCCCCAGCAAATTCAATAAATTTGCCAACTTATCTTCTTGCCCGGCTTGCGCCCAGGCTTTACCGGAAAACTGAAACCGTCCGTTTCGCACGCTGCCATTGCCGCTCAACTGCATCGGCCCTTTGACGGTTGACAGCGTCATATCAGCGTCGGATGCGTGCAAATCAAACGCCATCTGATAACTGCCCAGCGGCTTGATGGGTGAAAGGCGCGAAGCCATTTCGGCCATCTCAAGCTGCATATGTCCCAGTGCACTCAACTTGTTTCCCGCGCGCGAAAACTGCAAGGTATTCCAGGACAAATGCAATTGTCCTGTGGGTCCAATCGTATTCAAAGGGGCCCCCAAGCCTTCCAGTCTTTCGGGCGGCAATGCCAGCACGGAAGGACTTAACTGCCATTGCGTCAGATTTCCCGTTACCATAACAGGTGCAGACAGGGAGGCTGAATTTTCCAGTTCGACATTGATCTGTCCCAGCAACAACAAAGGTGAAATTTTCCAGGAAAAGCGTCCCGCAAATAAAGGTGTCACCGGGCCGGCCGCATCGGCTGCGACGCCGATAAATGCAGAACCATGCCAGAAACTTCCTTGCACATCACCTAAACTCAGGCGTCCTTTACTTTGCTTTTCCACCACCAGACCTAACCAACTCGCTGGCAAAAACAAGACAACTGTCAGCAATATGCTGCACAAAGCCAGAACCACCCACAACAAACGCTTGGACATCAATCAGTTCCTTAGGGCGAATTTCGCTGTTGTTTCAATGTCAGCGTCGCACTGACCTGGCCGTTTTCCGGCAAGGCAAGCAAGCGCGCCTCTTCGACCGTCAATCTGTACGCCTTCTGCATTTCGACCAACCACTCCATCAAATTGTTATAAGCCAGCGACGGTATCTGTATTCGGACGATGTCGTCGGATACCGACAGAGTTTGCGCCTTGATGCCGCGACGGCTTAATGCGGCTTCCAGCGATTCCTTGTTTACCTGCGGCACATTCTCGGACAAAACTGTCGACAGCTTTGCCTGTTGCGTCCCCAATAAAGTTATTTCGGCCACTTGCTGGCGCAATAATGGGATGCTTTTCTGTAACTTAGCGATTCCACTCATCGCCGGATTCAAAGCCAATGAATACAGCAATGCCAGCACGATTGCTACCGCACCGGCAATCAACATTTTTTGTTCACGCTGTTCTCTTTGCTGCCAGAATGCGGCGAACTGTTCGAGCAATAATTTTTGCATTAGCGCTGACCTCCGCGTGTAATTTTCAAACTACCGTCAGACGACGATGCAATATTCAACGACTGCTCCGCCAATGCCGCGCGCAACTGATCGACGGGAACATTTTCTGAGGATTTAATCTTTACCATCAAACCGCGGTCTTTATATTCGATACCTGCAATACTGCTGGTTTTTCCCGGCATCACGCGATCCCAGGTCTGGGCGAACTGCGCAGCCAAGACGGCAAAATCATCTGGTGCCAATTGCCCCGACAGACGTTTGGATAAATTCACCTTTTGCTGCATTTGTGCCAGCGGATCAAGAATCGTGGTCTCTTTAGGAAAACTGTTGCGATAAGTTTGCGTCAACGCATTCTGCAAATTGCGCGCTTCGCGTTTCATGGTGAACCATTCGAAATTCAATCCGGCCAGATTGACCAGCACAACGGCTGCCAGCAATCGCAACGGCCAGCGCCATTGCGTCCAGTCGACATGGGCTTTATGGACATCGGCAATTGCGGTCATCAAATCCGGCGTCTGCGCGTCGATACCCGCAACACGCATTGGCCATTCAGCGACAGCAAACGTCATTTGCCCATTCAGCCCAAGCTGTTGTGCGCTGGCGCGCCACGCGTCCAAGCTGTTTGCAGCAACATAAATACGTGTCGCTACTTGTTGCGTCAACAGTGAAACCATAGGCAAGACTTCGTTGTCACTATCAAGTGTCAATCCCAATCCTGCAACGGTGCCTGTGCGTATCAGCAACTCGCGCGTCCCGTCTTTTTCTTCGATCAATACACTTGCCGTCTTTTCAGCGTCTCGTGCATAGACCATGGCCAACTGCGCTGGAAAGGCAGTGATTTTTTTAACCGGCCAATCCTTGACCATTTTGGCGATACTTTCCATCCATGCACGGTCAGCCACGGCCGCACTGGCCTGTCCTTCAACAATAGCTGTGGCAACAATCACTGCGTCGGCAGGATCACAAGTAATCTGCTCTTCGATTAAGTTAGGTAATGCTGCCTTGAATTTTGCCGCTGACATCGGCGGAACTTTGACTGTCAACATACTGACATCACTGGCTGCCAGCAACAGACTGAGCTGACGTACCCCAACTGCCAGCGCCTTTAATTCAACAAGGCTCTTGTTTCCTTGTTGTTGCATGCGACCGTCGTCAGACATCAATGCAAACGGCAAAGCTTGCGTCGTCCAGTCCGGTCTGCCTTGCGCCGCCACCCTTGAGGGTAATGAAATATACAGTGTGCTTGCCATGTTTTTCTGGGTTAAATATGACTGTCAAAACAGCCTGAACTGCGCGAGCAGCTTTTAATTCTCTCTGATCCAAAGCACCGAGGTGACATTACCATTGCGTTCGATCAGGGCGCTGACATCCAGCGCTGACCGGTTCATTTTCACTTTGCCATTCACAAGAAAAAAATTCGTGGCGACGGATAAATCCTGATCGACGACACTCCCGGTTTTATCCGAAAACTGTTGCTTGAAATGTGCAATGTCAAAAAAATAGGCGCGGTCGCGTGTCGCTATCATCGCCGCCGCATCGCCAGCGCTGACGCCATCAATGCGGGCAGCCAGCACTTCGGCCGACGTCGTATTGATATTTATCGGCGTCCGGCGCGGCAAAACAGTAACGAATTTCCGCAAAGTCGCCACGATCTCGGGCGTAAATCCTGACACAGCAAGCAAATCGTCAACCTGAACAAATCCGGGGAATTGTACTTCAGTCGCCGATGATTCCGCCGTGCTTTTCGATCCACCATCCTTTTCTGGTGTTGCCGGCGACGTAGTGCCTGCAGGTGTTACTCCGCTTGTGCCATCCGTGCTTTTCTTCACTTTGATTTGCGAACTGGCGATCATCGACGCAGCAGAATCCGCCAGTTGGGTATCAATATGCAGACTGAGCAGCAAACGCCCAAAGGCATCCACTTCGCGCGGGTCGACCACACCGTTGCTCGCGAGATTGGTCAGGTTAAACATCGATTGCGCGTCAACGATCTGGCCAGACAAGGTCGCATCGCTGGCGTCAGCGTCTTCACGGCCATTCTCGACATATTGGTCCAAGCGCGTATCTGCGAGCCTGACTGCCCATGGTTCACCGAGATGGTCAACACGGCCAGCAACCCGGCCATCCTCTCTTAAAATCAATCTGGCCCAGTCGATAGCACCGCGCAAAACCCATTTTTTCTGCAATTGCATGCGCTGATTTTCTATTGACCTGACTTGCACTTGCTGTTGCCAGAATAAACTCGCAACAATGGTGATGGCGAGTGTTGTCAATAATAATGCGGTGATGACGGCGACGCCGCGCTGATGCTGCAATTGCGGACTCATACTGCCCCCAGCAAAAACGCTTTGATCATCGGCAGCGCATTACCTTGCAATTGCAGGGCAATTTCAAGACCAGTTCTTTTTTTGTTGCTCAGGGCACTGACTGCACTGACAGCGCTACTACCTGTGGACGCCTCGCTACCGGCAATACGCCATCCAGATTCACCATTCGTCCAGGTTCGCATGGCGATATTGCTGACACCGGTTTGCAAAGTAATTGCGGGCACCTCTTCTGCATCGTTCAGCGCCCGCTGCCAATCTTCGTCCAGCACTGCAAGCTCTCTGGTGGCGACGGACTGGCGGCGGCTAAACACACCGTTCACAACACGATAAGAAACGACCTGCAGGCGCGTCGGCTGATTTTCTTCAAAGACGGTACGGATGATCAGCAAGCGGCTGCCAGCTGCCTGCATGACTTCCCGCCCGGGCAGAATGCTGTTGTCGGCCAGATGCGCGCAATCGTTTTCGATTTGTGCAAAGGCGATCTGGATAC
>JAGWUK010000246.1 GCA_028868455.1 Burkholderiales bacterium
ATCGCTGGTGAGCCATATCATCACAAGCCCATGATGATCGCCAAGATTGAACGCGCCGAAGCGATTCCGGTATTGCAAGAGATACTCGATGCTTCCGACGGCATCATGGTTGCCCGTGGTGATCTGGCGGTGGAAGTTGGCAATGCCGCCGTACCGGCGCTGCAAAAGCGCATGATCAAAATGGCGCGCGCCAGCAATAAACTGGTGATCACTGCGACGCAGATGATGGAATCGATGATCGTCAACGCCGTACCGACCCGCGCCGAAGTCTCAGACGTGGCGAATGCCGTGCTCGATGGTACGGATGCGGTCATGACTTCGGCAGAAACTGCGTCGGGTAAATATCCGATTGAAACAGTCGCCGCGATGTCGGCGATTTGCCTGGATGCAGAAAAATTCCAGGAATATAAACTCGATGCCGATTTTTTGAATCTGGCGTTTACGCGCATCGATCAGTCGATCGCTTATGGTGCTTTGTTCACCGCGCATCATCTGGGTGTGAAAGCAATTGTCGCATTGACGGAATCCGGATCGACCGCATTGTGGATGAGCCGTCACAGCATCGATATTCCTATTTACGCGTTGACGCCAAGCGTTATCACGCAACGTAAGGCAGCGTTGTATCGCAATGTGCGCACCTTTACATTGCCGACGTCGACCGATCGTGATGCCGTATTAAAAGCCGCTGAAACGGTGGTGTTGAAAAACGGTGTCGTGCAGCGCGGCGACATGATCGTTGTGACCTGGGGAGAGCCTATGGGAGAAGTCGGCGGAACCAATTCAATGAAGATCGTCAAGGTTGGCGAATATTTATAAACATAACCGGTTTGGCGCTGCTGGTCTGCGCATCGGCGCGACATGGATTGCGCTTTCAAACCGGAGCAAAAAAGATTTTTAATAGTACTTTCGGAGTTAATTATGGCACTCGTATCGATGCGTCAATTGCTGGACCATGCTGCTGAAAACGGCTACGGTTTGCCGGCTTTCAACGTCAACAATCTGGAACAAGTGACTGCAATCATGCAGGCCGCCGATGAAGTCGGCGCGCCGGTGATCATGCAGGCCTCGGCAGGTGCGCGCAAATATGCGGGCGAAGCTTTCCTGCGTCACCTGATCGAAGCAGCGGTAGAAGCGTATCCGCATATTCCGGTCGTCATGCATCAGGATCACGGTCAGTCACCTGCGGTTTGTATGGCAGCGATCAAATCCGGCTTCACTTCGGTGATGATGGACGGCTCTTTGATGGAAGATGGCAAATCTGTCGCGAGCTATGAATACAACGTGGACGTTTCGCGCGAAGTGGTGAAATTTTCGCACTCCATCGGCGTGACCGTCGAAGCCGAACTCGGTGTGCTCGGCTCACTCGAAACCATGATGGGCGACAAAGAAGACGGCCACGGTGCCGACGGAAAAATGACGCGTGAACAATTGCTGACCGATGTGCAGCAGGCCGCTGATTTCGTCAAACAGACTCAATGTGATGCACTCGCGATTGCGATTGGCACATCGCACGGCGCTTACAAATTCTCCCGCAAGCCAACCGGCGATATTCTGGCAATAGACCGCATTAAAGAAATCCACGCACGCATTCCTAACACGCATCTGGTGATGCATGGTTCGTCATCCGTGCCACAAGAATTGCTCGAAGAAATTCGCCAGTTCGGTGGCGACATGAAAGAAACGTATGGCGTACCGGTTGAAGAAATCGTCATCGGTATTCAGAACGGTGTGCGAAAAATCAATATCGACACCGATATTCGTCTGGCGATGACAGGCGCGATCCGTCGCTTCCTGGTTGAAAATCCAGGCAAGTTCGATCCGCGAGATTACCTGAAGCCTGCGCGTGAAGCGGCCAAACTGGTGTGCAAGGCACGCTATCTGGCTTTCGGTTGCGAAGGTCAGGCTGCCAAGATCAAGCCGATGCCGCTGGAAAAAGTCGCCGAGCAGTACAAAAAAGGCGCGCTGGCGCAGATCGTCAACTAAACGCTAGTGATATACCGGGGCGCAGAACATGCGCCCTGCGTATTTTTGCCGTACCACATGTCGTTTCAAAAAGTATTGAAAATCATGACTACCCAAATTACTTCCACACTCCATTCCTTGCCTTTGCTGGGTCGCGGCAAAGTGCGCGATAACTATGCCGTCGGCGACGACAAATTGCTGATCGTCACCAGCGATCGCTTATCCGCGTTCGACGTGATCATGGGCGAACCGATTCCTGAAAAAGGTCGCGTGCTGAATCAGATGGCCAATTTCTGGTTCGAAAAACTCGGCCATATCGTGCCGAATCACCTGACCGGCATTGCACCGGAAAGCGTGGTCGCCGCCGATGAAGTCGAGCAAGTGCGCGGCCGTGCCGTGGTGGCAAAACGCCTGAAACCGATCATGGTCGAAGCGGTGGTGCGCGGTTATATCATCGGCTCCGGCTGGAAGGATTATCAGGAAACCGGCGCGATCTGCGGCATCACTTTGCCAGCCGGTTTGCCGCAAGCTGCCAAATTGCCGGCGCCGATTTTTACCCCGGCCGCTAAAGCAGAAATGGGCGAGCATGATGAGAACATCAGCTTTGCCGACATGGAAAGCCGCATCGGCAGCGAGCTGGCCAACAAAATCCGCGACATCAGCATCCGCCTGTACACCGAAGCTTCCGAATACGCGGCAACGCGCGGCATCATCATCGCCGACACCAAGTTTGAATTCGGTCTGGACGACAACGGCGTGCTGCATCTGATGGACGAAGTGCTGACTGCCGATTCATCGCGTTTCTGGCCTGCCGATTCGTACGCGACCGGTATTTCGCCACCGTCGTTCGACAAGCAATTCGTGCGCGATTATCTGGAAACCATCACCAGCTGGAACAAGACAGCACCAGCGCCAGCGCTGCCTGACGACGTTGTGCAAAAAACCTCGGCCAAATACCAGGAAGCGCTGGAACGCCTGACTGGCGAAAAACTGAAGGCATGAGCATGACACAGCAAACTCAGGTACAAGTCGGCGTCGTGATGGGATCCTCTTCGGATTGGGACGTGATGCAAAACGCCGTCGCCATCTTGAAAGAATTCGGCATCGCATTTGAAGCGCAAGTGGTGTCAGCGCACCGCATGCCGGACGAAATGTTCAGCTATGCCGAAACCGCACGTGCACGCGGGCTGCGCGCCATCATTGCGGGCGCTGGCGGTGCTGCGCATCTGCCCGGCATGATCGCGGCGAAAACCATCGTGCCAGTCTTCGGCGTGCCGGTACCGTCCAAATATCTGCGTGGCGAAGATTCGCTGCTGTCCATCGTACAAATGCCGAAAGGTATTCCGGTAGCGACGTTTGCGATAGGCGAAGCTGGTGCCGCCAATGCAGCGCTGGCGGCAGTGGCCATGCTGGCCACGACGGACGAAGTGCTGGCGCAAAAATTACTCGATTTTCGTGCGAAGCAAACCCAGGTCGCGCGCGACATGGTGTTGCCCGTCTGATCGGGTGTGCCAGCCGAACACGAATCAGCGTTGCTGCACAGGCTGTACCTGTGTCGGCTGGCAGGTGCACGGCAAGATTATTTTTGTCGTCGCAGAATAGGGTAATTTTATATACTCCATGCCAGTATATTTTGAAGCCGCAGATAAAATGCGCGCTTCAGAGGTTTTTTAAATGAAAAATGGGGGAGTATATGCTTCTCCAGCCGCCGGTGGCGATGCCGGTATCACGCAGTTTTCCGTTTTGAATGATATGAAGATCGACAAGCAAACACACACACGTCAGGCATTGTTGCCGAACACGGACAAGAGCTGGCTGGGTATTATGGGCGGCGGGCAACTTGGCCGCATGTTTGCCCATGCAGCGCAGGCGATGGGCTACAAAGTGGCGGTGCTGGAGCCGGAAGCCGGTTGCCCGGCGGCGCAGGTAGCGAACCATCATCTGCAAGCGGATTACACCGATGAAGCCGCGCTGGCAGCGCTGAGCAAACTTGCCAGCGCCGTGACGACCGAATTTGAAAACGTGCCGGCCGACAGCCTGAATCTGTTGGCCAGACAGGGCTTTGTGGCACCGGCTGCCGGCTGCGTTTCGGTGGCGCAAGACCGCCTGATTGAAAAACATTTTTTCACGCGTTGCGGCGCCCGCACTGGCGTGTTTCCGGCACCGCACTGGGGCGTGGCCAATGCGCAGGACGTGGCTGCTGCCAAAGACGATTTATTGCCCGGCATTTTGAAGACGGCACGCATGGGGTATGACGGCAAAGGGCAGACCCGGGTGCGCAACCGCGAAGAATTGCAGGCGGCCTTTGCTGCCGCCAACGGTCAGGTCTGCGTGCTGGAAAAAATGCTGCCATTGGCCTACGAAGTATCCGTGCTGGTCGCCCGTGGCATCGACGGTGAAGCCGTGGTGTACCCGATTGCTGAAAACGTGCATCGCGACGGCATTCTGTTTACGACCCTGGCACCCAGTCCCAACGTGTCGGCCAAAGTGGCAGAGACAGCGCAAAAAGCTGCGCTCGACATCATTGCCGAACTCGGCTATGTCGGCGTGTTGTGCATAGAATTTTTTGTCTTGCAGGACGGCTCTCTGGTTGTTAATGAAATGGCGCCGCGTCCGCATAACAGCGGGCATTACACGATAGACGCCTGCGTGACCAGCCAGTTTGAACAACAGGTACGCGCTTTGGCGCAATTGCCGCTGGGCGATGTCCGTCAGCATTCTCCGGCCGCGATGCTGAATATTCTCGGCGATATCTGGTACGACGGTGAAAGCGACAGCCAGCGCGAGCCGGCCTGGGACAAGGTGTTGGCCTTGCCTGGTGCGAATCTGCACTTGTACGCCAAAGCCGAAGCGCGCCGCGGTCGCAAAATGGGGCACATCACGTTTGTAGCGCCGACCATGGCCGAAGCGCAGGCGCAATTGGCGAAGGCATGTGCCTTGCTGGGCATTCCCGGACCGGAGCAGGCATGATGGCAAGTGGTAGCACAGTCTGTTCTGCGCAGGCGATTCAGGATGCCGCATCAGCGCTGGAAGCCGGACATCTGGTCGCGTTTCCAACCGAAACCGTGTACGGCCTCGGTGCGGATGCCGAAAATCCGGCAGCCGTCGCCCGCATTTACGCTGCCAAAGGGCGGCCGTCCAATCATCCCGTCATCGTGCATCTGGCACCGGGAGCGGATATCCGCTATTGGGCCAGCGATATTCCCCGCGCTGCAGAGCAATTGATCGCCGCCTTCTGGCCCGGTCCGCTGACACTAATTTTGAAACGCGCTGCGCATATCCCGGCAGCGGTTTCGGGTGGACAGGATACCGTCGGCCTGCGTTGCCCTTCGCATCCGGTAGCGCAGGCTTTGCTGCGTGCGTTCAAAGGCGGTAAAGGTGGCGTGGCTGCCCCATCCGCAAATAAGTTCGGCCATGTCAGCCCGACGACAGCGCAGCATGTCGAAGAAGAATTTCCGGAAGAATTGCAAACGGGCGGTCTGATCGCTGCCGTGCTC
>JAGWUK010000247.1 GCA_028868455.1 Burkholderiales bacterium
ATTCCGGAGAGCACCGTGTTTATTAACGATATCCTGACCTGAGCAAAAACAATCTTCTGAAATACCTGGCCGAGATTTGCCACACGCTGTTGTAATGCAGCAGCAAACGGTTTGTGATTCTCGTCTCCGCTCGCGTCACGCAGTGCGATCATGCTGCCGATAATCATGCCCAGCAGTAAATGCACAAGCAGATGACCTGCTTCGGGTACTAGTAACTTTGCTTCATTTGCATGCTCACGCAACCAATGCGCAATCATTTCCTGCAACGCGCCGACGTCTTCCGGCAAGTTACTACTTACCCATACCGGTAACTGACTGCGTGACTGCTCGATAATATCTGCCAGCTTTTGCAACAGCGTCTGGAAATTTCCTGCATCACTGCGTAAAAAAACCTGAATTGCCCAAATCAGCGCGATCACCGCCACGATTAACAGAGTGGCCAGTAAGGCAACGGCAATCATTCTTGGCTGACGATGGCTGAATTTGCGCGCAATCATCGGCGCCATCAAATGGATCAGCGAGTACATCAACAAACCGGAAAATAAGGCCACCAGTAAACCTGCCTTCAATACCAGTAATAGTGTGATCAAGGCAAAACCGTACGATGCCCAGACTGGCGCGGTGAGCTTGGCAGCTGTTTTCATTTGAGACGTCCTTATTTCAACATGCCGCTCAAGCCGACCACGGCACCGAGCGCCAGTGCAATGGCTGCCAGCGTAGAAATCATAAATCCGGAACTGCGTTTGCTGGCCTCACGATAGTACGCCAGCGCGTACAGCACACGGCCAACCAGCCATACTGCGCCGCCCAGCGCAGCAACATGATCATTCAGCCAGAGTGCACATAGCCATAACGCCGGAAAAAAGAAAATCATCTGTTCAACGGTATTCACCTGGACGCGCATCACGCGTTGAAATTCCGGTGGACCATCGACGGACGGTGCTTTGACCTGAAAACGACTCCGCGCTTTCGCCACTTCAAAGATAATCCAGAAATACATTGCTAATACTGCGAGCGTGACCCAGGATGTCCAGACGAATTGCATAGCAGCTCCAGAAATAAAATGATCAAAAAAAGTATCCCGCAAGCAAGGACATCACGCATATCGGGATGATTGGATATTTTGCAAGAAATACACTTTGAAACAGACTATTACATTTTGATGTAGGCGTTTGCCCGTGCAAAAGCGTTTAATAGAGACTAACAGACTAGAGGTGAGAAATGACCATTTCCTTCAAAAAGCTTTCCATTGCGACATCCCTGATCGGCTTTAGCTTCGCCATGCCTGCCATTGTTCATGCTGCTGAGTTTGAGGATTTTGCACGCGTCGTCAACGTCGTGCCGCAAATTGAACAAGTGAACACCCCGCGCCAGGAATGCCGCACCGAATATGAAACCACGCAGCGCCAGTATCAACAACGCCAACCAGAACGCAGCGCAGGCGGCGCGATCATCGGCGGGATCGCCGGTGGCCTTTTGGGTAGCCAGGTCGGTGGTGGTAATGGCCGTATCGCTGCCGCCGCAGCTGGCGCGCTGACCGGCGCGATCGTCGGTGACCGTGTCGATAACAACGACAACAACGGTAACAATTACAATAATCAGCCTACCTATGAAAGCCGTCCTGTGCGCCAGTGCAGAAACGTCGATCACTGGGAAACCCGCACCAATGGCTACGCCGTGACGTACGAGTATCACAACCGCAATTACACAACGGTCATGCCTTATGACCCGGGACAACGCCTGCGC
Source organism: Burkholderiales bacterium (assembly GCA_028868455.1). Lineage (GTDB taxonomy): Bacteria > Pseudomonadota > Gammaproteobacteria > Burkholderiales > Burkholderiaceae_D > Undibacterium. The sequence continues at coordinate 1,747 of JAGWUK010000247.1, forward strand.
TTGCATATCTCGCTGACGCCACGTCCATAAAAACGCGCCATCAAGCGCTTTAAAAAATGAACGATGAAAAAAATGCCGCCCAAAGCGGCATTTTTTTCGCCCCGAGCAGCATCCGTTACCGGCATCATTCTATGCGTCGGCAAGTTTGTAAAAATTTGCAACGACTACGCTGTCAATCGCCGTGAAATTCTTGTTACTGCCTGAATTTGCCCGGAAAACAGGCCTGTTTATAGTATTATCTTGCGGCAAACCCAACGCTCACGTTCCGTCTACAGTCCATGCACAATATGTTTAAAAAATACGGTCTGCTGGTTTGGCTCTCCCTGATCCTGATTGCCGGTTTTGTTTTCACCACTGTCGCTTCCTACATCGTTTCGAGCGATGCCATTCAGCAAGGGCTTTCCGAACAAACTTTGCCTATTACCGGCGACAATGTTTATTCTGAAATCCAGAAAGACATTTTGCGCCCTGTATTTGTCTCATCCCAAATGGCGCATGACACCTTTGTCCGTGACTGGATCATGAATGGCGAACAAGACCAGGAACAAGTCATCAAGTATCTCAAAGAAATCAAAATCAAGAACAACGCTATTTCCAGTTTTCTGGTGTCTGACCTTACCCACAATTACTACCACGCAAACGGTTTACTAAAAACGGTCAAGGAATCCGAGCCGCGCGACAAATGGTTTTATCGCGTCAGAAAACTCTCCTCCGCCTACGAAACCAATGTCGATGTCGATCTTGCCAATCGCGACACGATGACCATTTTCATCAACTACCGCATTCTGGATTACGCAGGCAAATTCATCGGCGTCACCGGCATAGGATTGACGCTCGACACCATGAAACATCTGATTGACAGCTATCAGTCGCGCTTTCATCGGAATATTTATTTTGTCGATCAAAAAGGCAATATTGCTCTGGCCGGCAATAATATGAAAAATATCCGCAGCAACTTGCGTGAGATCGATGGCATCAGCAGTATTGCCGCCCAAATTCTGGACAACCGCAAAAGCGAGTCATTGCATCTGGAATACAAAACGGCAACGTCGAAAATGCTGGTCAACTCGCGTTTTATTCCTGAGCTGGGCTGGCATCTGCTGGTCGAGCAGGACATGAACAACGATATCAAACCCTTGCAAAACATTTTCCTGATCAACATGGGCATCAGCGCGGCGATCACGATGATTGCGTTACTGATCCTGCTGTTCACTGTGCGCCGATATCAGAACCGCCTGGAAAAATCCGCGTCAACCGACCCATTGACTTCCCTGCTCAACCGCCAGGCGTTCGACTTCGTTTTTCAGCAAGCTTTGCTCGATAGCGAACGCTCACGTCAACCCATGTGCGCGGTACTGCTGGATATCGATTTCTTTAAAAAAGTGAATGACAAACACGGCCATCTGGTCGGCGATCATGTATTGAAAGAAATCGCCATGATTGCCAAACGTTCTCTGCGCGAGAGCGATGTCATCTGTCGTTGGGGCGGCGAAGAATTTTTAATCCTGCTCAAAAACTGTACGCTGGAAAAAGCCACATCGATTGCCGAAAATCTGCGCAACACGATCGCCAACAATGATTTTTCACGCACGACAGACCTGACCAGAACACGTTTATCGATTACGGTCAGTATGGGCGTTGCGCAGTGTAAAGATAAGGAAACGGAAGACAGCGTCTTTGAACGCGCTGATCTGGCCCTGTATCAGGCCAAAGAAAATGGTCGCGACAGCGTTTATTTTTCGGAGTAATTCTTGCGCGCAGCAAGTGCGACCGTCGGCGCAATGAATGCCTGATACAGGCTGCCTGCATCAGCGTCCCAGGATGCCACTACTTGCTGTTGCTTTTCCACAGTGCGCATGTCGCCGCGGGCAATCGGCCCCGTCAGGGCTTTTGCCGCACCTAGCGAAAAGACGTTCTCCAATGATTGCCTGGCCAGTGGCGCCGCCATGGCTTGCGCAACGTCGGCCGGTATGCCTGCCGCCTGATAAGCGCGTAGCGCAGTATCCAGCAAGCTCACCAGATAATTACTCGCCAGCACCGAACCAGCGTGATACAACAATTTTGTCTCAGCGCTGATTTGCACGACGCGAGCACCTATGCATTCCAAGGCCGGTATCAATATCTGCAAAGCACGTCCATCGCCTTCTACGCTGCAAACCGTGCCGCTAAAATTAGCAACGACACTATCCACATCGGCAAAACTACATACCGGATGTACGCTGGCAACCGCTGCCCCCAGTTCCAGCGCCGCGGCTAATTCCGTTGAGGCCTTCGCACCACTGCAATGAAACACGATACTGTCCGGCGTCAATAAACCCTGTCCAGCCAATTGCGTACAAACATCAGCAATCTGGTCGTCGGACACGGTCAGCATATACACATCGGCAGCCTGCATCTGATCCAGCGTTGTAATCGCCTGTGCGGCGCCAATAAAGTCCACCGCGCCTTGGGCGCTGGCAATGCTGCGGTTCAGAATCTGTTGCAGCAAAAAAACCTGATGCTGGGAAAACGTTTTTCCCAACACTTTTCCAACCTTTCCTGCGCCGATAATGCTGATACGTTTCATGTGCGTTGATCGTCAGGAAAACAGCGCAGACCGTCCAGATTCAAAATCGTGATGCCACCATAATCGACGGTCAGCAATTGCTTCTTTTCCAGCAGTTGCAATGCCTGATTGGCGCGTTGGCGCGACACGCTGGAGATATAACCGATTTCTTCCTGAGAAATCTGCAACTGCATGCTGCTGCCCGGGTTCAGGTAAGGATTAAACATCGCCGCCAGACAACGCGCGACGCGGGTATCGGGATCCAGCATGCGATCGTACTCAACCAGCGAAATGAACAGACCGAGCCGTTCATTAAGTTGCTGCAATAAAAACCGGTTGAATGGAATGCTGTTATCCAGCAAGAAATTGAAAGTACTGCGCGGCATATAAGCAACGCGCGTATCGCGTAATGCCACAACGTCGTAGCGACGCGGTTCTGTTTTCAGCAAAGAACCTTCACCAAACCAGCCACCTGACAACATGCAGCTAAATGTCACCGTCTTGCCATCCGGCGAGATGCTGCTCATTTTCAGGAAACCTTCAACGACCCCCATCCAGTGCTCAACCGCATCGCCTTTGCGGCAGACATAACCACCCGCAGGAACAAAACGTTCCACGACTTCGTCTTCTACGCGCTGCATATGTTCCGGAGCAAGCATTCTTGCCCACATCGTCTTGGAAAATCGCTCTTTGGGTTCGCCGTTTGTTTTTGTCATATTTGTGCAACGCACCACCGATAGTTGGATCAATCTGCAAGATTGTCAGTCGGATGACAGCCGCAGGGTCAAACACGGACTACTATCCTACCAACAAAAAGAAATACGGAGACATTGTAAGCGAGGTTTTGCGCAGCGGATACCGCTGGATGGGCAGTTGCTGCCTAAATTCCTCTGCGCAATTCAAGATCGCCAGCAAATCGTCTCCACATCATTTCCTGACCGCACGAACGCAGTAAGCCTGACGTAAGGCGTGATCATGAAACTCGCAAGAAAACATGCCTGAAGGCAGTGGTGGAGACCATGACAATGATAGAGACAGCGAACACAACGTTCCCTAAGCTGCTGTTGCAGCACGGGGAAATCCGGCCGCAGCACCCGGCATTCCG
>JAGWUK010000248.1 GCA_028868455.1 Burkholderiales bacterium
AAAGCCGGTGTTGCTGCTATAACCCAGGCCAAAGCTGAGGTCGCGCGCCTTGCGTTCGACGACATGAACATCAATTGGTACCGCATCCGATTTTGCCGGATCAGGATCGACACTGACGGCAACCGAGGCAAAGTAAGGCGAATTTTGCAGCAGTCGCTGAAATTCCAGCAAACGCCCGCGCGAATAGGGTTCACCCTTACTCGGTGGTCGGTAACGCTGCAATAACCATGCAGGATAGCGCTGCAATCCGGTCACTTGGAGTTCGCCCAGCGTAAACATCGGACCACTATCGATATCCACTTGCAAGATGCCCCGGTGGTGCTCGGCATCGATACGCGCATGGCTTTCGCTGATCGATGCTGCGGCATAACCGTCGGCACGCAGGTTTTCAATCAACTGGTTTTTGGCATCGCTCCAATCACTGTCGCGAAACACCTGCCCCACCGCCAGCCCCCAGTCTTCTTGCATGGCTTTGCGCCGCTGGATCGCGAGCGCATCGCCTGCGGCAATCCTGTCAGCCAGCGGGCCATGCATTTGAATAGAGACGTTTTCGATGATGGTACGCGGACCGGGATCAACCTCAATGACGATCGCTTTCAGGTTTGCGACGGCCGCTGTGGCATCCGACGTAGCAGGATTGATATTCGGATTATTGAATTGAATCACTGGCGAAAAATAGCCTTCGGTCGCGAGAATATTGCTGATGTCGAGACGCAGTTTGCGTATCAGCGCCGGTGTGATGTTTTGCGGATCCGCGTGTCCCGATAACTCAGGAATATGCTCGCGCAGCAGGGTAGCCCAGTCGCTTTTCGGTGCATGTAATTGAAAACGTCCGCTGATGCTGCCGGCACTGTCGGCGTCGCCTTCGTTTTCTGGCGGGGGCGACGCAATGGCTTGCACTTCGGCGTGTAATTCAGCCTGAGTATGGGCTTGGGCATTGGCGTTCGCAGAAGCAGACGCCGGTTCAGTCTTCATCACTTGCGCCTGCACCTGTGCCGCAACGACGAAGCTGGCGGCGCACAGGATCAAAGGCAGGATGCGCAGGCGATTTTGCATCAGTCACACATCATCTGGTCGCCAGCCCGACGCGATTGATACCAATTTTCTTGGCTTCGGAGATGACTTGAATAATGTCGTCATAACGCATTTCCTTGTCCGCCGACACCAGCACAGATAAGTCCGGCTTGGCCGCGTGATACTCTTCGAGTTTGCGCATCAGTTGCTTGCGGTCTTTGGCTTCTTCTTTGCTTTCCTGACGGTTATTGCCGTTGTTGCCCACGCGACTGTTCAGGCTGATCGTCGCAGGCGCGTCAGGGCGTAAAGCGATTTCGATATAGTCGGAAGGCGGTTGCGTGGATTGTCCTGCCGTCGGCAGATTGATCACACTGGGATTGGTCATCGGTGCGCACACCATGAAAATCACCAGCAACACCAGCATCACGTCGATATACGGAACGACGTTGATTTCTGCCTTGAATTTGCGTTTACGTTCGCCACGCAGAGAACTCATGCTGAACCATTATTCCTTATCGCGACTGACGTTGAAGAATATTGGAGAACTCTTCAATAAAGGTTTCAAAGCGAATCGCCAGACGATCGATATCGTGCGAATACCGGTTGTACGCCAACACCGCCGGAATCGCCGCAAACAGGCCAATCGCTGTAGCAATCAGCGCCTCGGCAATCCCCGGCGCCACCGCTGCCAGCGTCGCCTGCTGCACATTGGCCAGTCCGCGAAACGCGTTCATGATGCCCCAGACTGTACCGAACAAGCCGATGTAAGGCGATACCGAGCCGACCGATGCCAGGAACGATAAATGCGATTCCAGCATATCCATTTCGCGCTGATAGGCCGCACGCATCGCGCGACGGGCACCGTCCAGCATGGCGCTGGCGTCCAGCGAGGCTTTGTTGGCGATTTTGACCTTGTTGTATTCGCTCATCCCGGATTCAAAAATACGCTCCAGAGCCCCCGTCTTGTCGCGACCGGAACGACGATTCACGCTCGCAACCTGATACAGATCCAGCAAATTGCCGCCAGACCAGAAATTGCGTTCAAATTCTTCCGTCTGGCTGCGCGCTTTTTTGATCGCAAACATTTTGCTGAAAATATAAGTCCAGCTCGTCAAAGATACGCCGAACAACAGGAGCATGACCAGTTGCACCAGCACGGAAGCGTTGGTGATCAGGCTTAAAAACGATAAGTCTTGAGTAACGTTCATAATGAATCAGATTAAAGGCAACACAAACTAAGAAATTTTTTCTACAACATGAGACGGAATCGGCGTCGGTTTCAGGCTGTTGCTACCGACACAGCCGACTTTGATTTTTCCGGTCACCAGCAAACGTTCGCCACACCAGGCTTCTTGCGAAAAAAGAATGGAAGCGCGGCCCAGCTTTTCGACCACAACGGTGAGCTTCAGTTCATCATCAAGTCTGGCGGGTGCATCATACTCGACTGTGGTTGCTTTGACGACAAACATCACCTGATGCTCGGCACTCAGTTGCTGTTGATTGATGCCTGCGGCGCGCAGCCACTCGGTACGCGCCCGTTCAAAGAATTTCAGATAATTGGCATAAAAAACAATGCCACCAGCATCGGTATCCTCATAATAGACCCTTGCTGGCCATTCAAATTGCGTAGTCATAGTGATGGACAGTTAAATTGTTTGAATCGTGTAAATTTTTCAGCGCTCTCGTCTGTCAAACCCGTTCAGTGCCATCGGCGTTGACTTTGCGCCCGGTAATCCGGGTTGCGCCATCACGTTGCAATGTCACCCGCGTTCAGACAATGCGGAAAGCGCATTATTTTCAGTCTCTCACTGCGTCAGACTTTTTGTACCTATGGGGAGTATAGGTATTTTTTACCCTATTCGCGCTTATTTTTAGAGCGCATTAAAAAATACTCCCCCTTAGTATCAATTCATTTTCAATTAAACCGACGTGCGCTTGATGGTCAATGGGCCATAACCCTGACAAGTCGGCATCATTTCTATGTAGTTGATATTGACATGCGCAGGCAAAGTCGCGATCCAGTATGCGGATTCGGCGATGTCCTCTGCGGTCAGTGGCACCGTCCCTTCATAGACCTTGGCTGCAGCCTCATCGTTGCCACGATAGCGCACGTTCGAAAACTCAGTCCCGCCGCACAAACCTGGCGCAATATTGGTGGTACGAACACCGGTTCCGACCAGATCAGCGCGCAGATTTTTTGTGAATTGCTCGACGAAAGCCTTGGTTGCGCCATACACGTTACCGCCGGGATAGGCGGTGGAACCAGCGATTGAGCCTATATTCATGATCATGCCTGTATTGCGTTTGACCATATCCGGCAGTACAGCGCGAGTCACAGTTACCAGCCCTTTGGCGTTGGTATCGATCATCGTGTCCCATTCATCCAGCGCGGCCAGATGCGCAGGCTCGGTTCCCAGCGCCAACCCGGCATTATTAATCAACACATCGATTTGCTTCCAATGCTCTGGCAAGCTGTCTAAGGCGGACTGAACCGAGACTTTGTCCGTAACATCCATCGTCACAGTAAAAACAGATTCTCCCAATTCGCTTTTCAAGCTCGCCAGCCTTTCTGTGCGGCGTGCCGCAGCGATAACCAGATGCCCATGACGGACAAATTTGCGTGCCATTTCTTCGCCAAAACCAGAGCTTGCTCCCGTGATAAGTACGATCATGCTGAATTCCTTTTGCGCTGAGATGAAATATGGATAAGCGCTATTCTAAGGGGTTTTGGCTATCCTTTCCGTGCGGAATGCGCGCCATCCGACATGCCGCGCAAACGACGGATTAACCTGTGCGCTGAGACGGCACGACAAACTTGCCCATTCAAACGGCATCACGTAAAATCCTTGCACCATTTCGTCTCACGTAACTGGCGAAACCGCCGCGAATAACGCAGTAAAATTCCGGCGCAAGATGGAGATCCATCGGGAAGCGTGAGATTTCGGAGTCAGCCCGACTCCAGCCGTGCGCCTGGGTAGCCTGATGGTAAAAGCAAGAGGCTGCCTATCTCCAAAGAAATCAGACTGACACCTCTACCACGACAATCACGTTTAATACAGGAACTGCCATGTTTGCAAAAAACCATACCCTCGCCAACGTTGATCCGGAATTGTTCGCAACGATCCAGAAAGAAAACGTCCGCCAGCAAGAACATATTGAACTGATCGCTTCAGAAAACTACTGCTCGCCAGCCGTCATGGAAGCACAAGGCTCCCAGCTCACCAACAAGTATGCAGAAGGCTATCCAGGCAAACGCTATTATGGTGGCTGCGAGCATGTTGACGTGGTCGAGCAACTGGCAATTGATCGTTTGAAACAATTGTTCGGCGCCAATTTTGCCAACGTCCAGCCCAATTCCGGCTCACAAGCCAATCAGGGCGTATTCTTTGCCCTGCTCAACCCTGGCGACACCATCATGGGCATGAGCCTGGCTGAAGGCGGCCACCTGACCCACGGGATGTCTTTAAACATGTCCGGCAAATGGTTCAATGTCGTTTCTTACGGCCTGAACGAACAAGAGGACATCGACTACGACGCAATGGAACGTCTGGCGCGTGAAAGCAAACCAAAACTGATTATCGCCGGCGCATCCGCATTTGCTCTGCGCATCGATTTCGAACGTTTCTCTAAAATCGCCAAAGAAGTCGGCGCCTATTTCATGGTAGACATGGCTCACTATGCGGGCTTGATCGCGGCAGGCGTGTATCCGAATCCAGTACCGTTTGCAGATGTCGTCACATCGACAACGCATAAAAGCCTGCGCGGCCCACGCGGCGGTATCATTCTGTCAAACGATGAAACCATTGCCAAAAAAATCAATTCTGCGATTTTCCCAGGCATCCAGGGCGGCCCTCTGATGCATGTGATCGCGGGCAAAGCAGTTGCATTCAAAGAAGCACTGACACCAGAATTTAAAGCCTATCAGGAACAAGTCGTCAAAAACGCCGCGGCACTGGCGCAAACGCTGACAGAACGTGGCTTGCGTATTGTTTCCGGCCGCACCGAATCGCACGTCATGCTGGTCGATTTACGTCCCAAAGGCCTGACCGGAAAAGAAGCGGAAGCAATTCTCGGGTCTGCTCACATGACATGCAACAAAAATGGCATTCCTAACGACCCGCAAAAACCGATGATCACCAGCGGCATCCGCCTCGGCAGCCCTGCGATGACCACACGCGGCTTTAAAGAAGCAGAAGCGATTAAAGTCGGTAATCTGATCGCCGACGTTTTGGACAATCCAAACGATGCAGCAACCATTGAACGCGTCAAAGCGGAAGTCAAACAGTTGACCGATGCCTTCCCAGTCTATGAAGCGTAAGCCTTCATAACCGCGCGATCGATAGCAATCAGTAGCAATAACGGCGCCACTCACTATTGAGTG
>JAGWUK010000249.1 GCA_028868455.1 Burkholderiales bacterium
CCGGGCGGATCAATTCCTCTTCAAACGGTGCTGCCTGCCCGCATTCACGCATTTCATTCAGGGCTGAAAGGTGCGCGGAATGGCTATTTTGCGAAGTCATTTTCAGCCAGTTCAGGCGCCCCTGTTGCAAGTCGGTGCGTGTGACACCTGCCAATTGCATCAAGACCTCGTTGGCGTCACTCAGTTGCCCGCTCATGTCGCCTTGCATGATGCCAATCAGGCTGGAATTCACCAGCCGACGCAAACGCGACTCGCTGACGCGTAATGCATCCAGCATGCGCGATTTGTCCTGACTGGCCTGTTCAGCAGCATCGCGTGCAGTCATGAGTTCTTTTTCCGCCAGTTTCATCCCGGTGATGTCGCGCACGCTGAAGACGCGGCCAACAAGGCGATCACGCAGGAACTCTGGTTTCGAGACAAAGACAAAATAGCGCCCGTCGATCAAGGATAATACGTCTTCTGTCTCCAGTTCCGGATCGGTTTGCGTCTTTTCCATACTGACAGAAAACGCTTCGGTTTCCGATAAAGCAGATTTGATAAATCGGAACAAGGCTTCGCCGCTGCGCGCGGCCAGCACGTCATCGGACAAATTCCACAGCTTGGCAAAACGCCGATTCAGATTAATGATTTTTCCGTGCAGGTCGATTTCCAGCACGCCCTCGGCAGTCGCTTCCAGCAAACTCTGCATTTGCGAAACCAGATGCGCTTGTTCTTCCTGTATCTGGCGCCGGTGCGTGATGTCTTCCGCGTGGATGACCCAGTAATTTTTGCCGTTTTCTGTATAGCTGGAAACGCGTTTTTCTACCGGAAACGGGCGACCGTCGCTGCGCAACCATTCGCTTTCCGTAATCAGGCTTCCTGGGAAAACTGGCGTGGATTTCAGGTCTTCCCAGAAGAAAACGTCCTGCAATGCACATTCCACTTTTTCTAACGGGCAGCCAAGTAAATCCCGCTTTTGATAACCCAGCATCTGACAAACATTATTATCGACCTCCAACATCACCAGCTCATCTGGCGCCACGACCATCACCGCATCCCTGGTATGGTCGATAATGTGCTGCAGCAGATCATCGCGAAGCTTGGGTTTATGGTGAGCGGACATAGGCTTGCCGGTGTTCAGGTTTTGCCGGGTACAGCATTAGGCTGCGCCTTTTTTGACTGCGAATCGAAATAATAGTTAACCCGTTTGCGCGGATTCAGATAATCAAAAATGGCACGAGGCAGCAAGCCCGGCCGTATGCTGGCGCGGATGCTGAGGTCTTTACTCTCATCGGCCAGATCCAGAATGATGGCATCTTCTTTCGGTATTTCGGCGTCGTACACCAACACGCGCGGGCGCAAGGGTTTGCCGACATTGACATTCATCACCAGGCCAATTGCCTCGTTCGACAAGCGTACCAGTGTACCTGGTGGATATACGCCCAGACTCTTGACCAGCGTTGCCATCATCGCCGGATCAAGCTGGGCGCGCCGGTGTGCATACATGGTCGATAAAGCCTCGTGCGGCGTGAGCGACTGCCGTGGATCGACATGATTGCACAAGTTATCGTAGACATTGGCGATGGTAACGATACGCGTCGCCATGCCGATGGCGCCGCCCTTCAGTTTTTTTGGATAGCCGCTGCCATCGAGCATTTCATGATGGTTGGCGATCACTTCGATCACGGCTTTCGGGATACCGGCTTTCTCGGCAATCTCTACACCGTATTGCGTATGCAATTCAAAGAAATTCTGTTCCGTCTTGGTCAGCGCTTCTGCCTTGTTCACAATGCTGTCAGGAATATTGACTTTCCCGATGTCGTGAAACAGGCCAGCCAGTCCCACCAGCTTGATTTGCTCCTCCGTGCATTTGATTTCATGCGCCAGCATCATCGCCAACACAGATACATTGAGCGTATGAAAATAGATTTCTTCGCTGCCTGCCGTCTGCTGGATCAAATGCATGACGGTATCGTTGCCGGTCTGGAAAATTTCCGCCATGCTGGTAACCAGTTTGCCTGCTTCATGCAGGGTTTCCTTGGGCTTGGAAAAAATCGTTTTATTAATATTGCGCACGACGGTTGCCGCGTGCACGAATTTTTCTTCGCAGCGGGCGATTTCTTCGCGCTGTGCTTTTAATTTTTCAAAACGGGCTTTTTTGGCGTCCAGAATACTGTCGTACACCTTGCCCTGTGGGATAGGCGGATTGGGTTCTGCTGGCGGCGGTGGAGCCGGTTTCGCAGCCGTTTGCGCTGAGATCGGATCGGACTTGGACGGAATGTAACGAACGTGTTTGAGTTTGAGCGCCTGCAATTCCTGGATTTGCTGTTGCGATGTGATCTTGAACGAATTCATTGGAAATGAATGCTCAAACCAACTCAGATCGAGCCTGATAAACATGCCGATCCTGACCTGATCTATCACAATAAGCTGGCTATCATCCGACATGTGGTCGCATCAAAATGGAATTTTCTGACGATAGCATACGAATACCTGTTTTGCAAAAAGCTTACTTTGCAGCAACTGTGCTTTACGTCGCGAAAATGTGAAATTTATCTAAATTTAACCTTTATAAGTGCTCAACGCTATAATCGCTGACCAGTTTATTACAAGGATAGTTAAACGTGTCTGACCGTCTTGCCGTTCTGCCGCAATATTTGCTGCCTAAACAAGCACTGACCATTTTTGCCGGCAAAGTTGCCAATGCGAAAGCGGGAAGCTTGACGACCAAATTGATCCGTTGGTTTGTCGGAAAGTATCAAGTGGATATGAATGAAGCTGCCAATTCTGATATTCGCAGTTATGCCAGCTTCAATGAATTTTTCACACGCGCATTGCGTGCCGATGCCAGACCGCAGGCTGGCAGCGATTTTATCTGTCCGGTCGACGGCGCCATCAGTCAGTTTGGCCCTGTTGCGCAGGGGCAGATTTTTCAGGCCAAGGGACATAGCTATTCGGCGACCGCTTTGGTCGGCGGCGACAGCCAGTTAGCCGACCAGTTTAAAGATGGCAGCTTTGCCACTTTATATCTGAGCCCGCGTGACTACCATCGTATTCACATGCCTTGCGATGGACAATTGACGCGCATGATCTATGTGCCTGGTGCGCTGTTTTCTGTAAATCCGACAACAGCGCGCGGTGTACCCGGATTGTTTGCGCGCAATGAGCGTGTCGTGTGCGTGTTTGAATCAGCCTTTGGGCCGTTTGTACTGACGCTGGTGGGCGCGACCATCGTTGGCAGCATGGCGACAGTCTGGCACGGCCAGGTCAATCCGCCGCGCAGTGCCGAAATACGTGAATGGCGCTATGACGATCAGAACATCGTTTTGAAAAAAGGCGAAGAAATGGGCCGTTTTTTGCTCGGTTCCACCGTCGTCATGCTGTTTCCTGAAAACACCATGACGTTCAATCACGACTGGAGTCCAACCCGTCCCGTACGCATGGGTGAGAGCATGGGAAATCTGCCTGCCTGAATCATTGGATGCCTTGTCGCTGAAAAATTTTCCGGCGACATGAGAAACAAGCTGTATTGAACAGCAAATAAAGCCCGGCCAATCTCGGATTGCCGGGCTTTGTCGTTTCTGGCGGCGTGTTTTGATGCAATCGCGACCCCGCCGCATACGCCAAAGCATTAATCTGCAAAAAAAGGACTTGCAAATCTGAATTAACTGCATAATAATCTAAATAAGAATTGTTCTCGTTTAGATTAACGGAGTAAAATATGCCTGCAGTTGACACGATAACGCCTGCCGACCCCACGCTTACCGCTGTATCTGGTCCGGTGGTGACCAAATCGGTTCCCCGCCTCAAAAGTCAGGAACTGATGCAGCACACGCGGGAAGTCGAAATAGATCACGAAGGCAGGATTTACCGCTTACGTATTACGCAATTGAATAAATTAATTTTGACCGCCTGAAATCTAGTGTAGCCAGCCAGCGTGTTGACCATGCCAGTCAGACTACTTCTTATTAATCAGGATTTTTCAACATGGTCCCGGCGCGTTTTCAGCGATGACAAATGTGCGCTGCAAAGTTCAGGCGCAGCAATGCAACCGGGGCAATGTTGCCGAAATCCTGTTGTTGGAATTGGAGAATTGCATGTCGAATGAATCACTGATGGACGAAGCGTTGTCCAGCCTTACGGGAAAATCTACCCAGCCGGAATTGCTGGTATCGGCGGTATTGCATCTGATGTCGCATTACAGCGTTAATTCGGCGCAAACCAACGGGGAACAGGCTTGCCTGAAGCTGGCATCGGTCATAGAAAGACATTTAAAAGTACTGGCCAACCTGCCCGATCTGGCGCCGGTGCTGCGTGCAACCTGTCTGCAATTGTCCGAGCAATGGGCAAGGCTGATCGAAAAAAGTTTACCGCAACCTGCCAAACTGCGGCGATTTCCGTGGCGCATGGCCAGTGCGGTCTGAATTTGAAACAAGGAGAAATAGCAATGATCGTCTGTGTTTGCAACAATGTTTCTGACAAAAAAATTCAACGTGCGGTTGAATCCGGCATGACGACCATGTCGGAATTGCGCGAGCATCTGGATGTCGGCACCTGCTGCGGCAAATGCGCTGGTTGCGCACGCAAGGTATTGCGCACATGTGTTGATAACCAGTCAGGCGAACACAACGGCTTGCAGACCTTGCTGCATCGCCTGCACTTTTCGGCCACGCCTGTTGCCGCCTGAGATGACTATGTCTACATTGACTTTCGAACACGAACCCGGCTTCGCCCCATCGCGCTTGCTATCCTTGGCCGCGATTGTCTTGCTCCACCTTACGTTTTTCTATGCCTTGCAACACGGTTTGCTGTCGCAGGCAGTGCAACTCTTACCCAAAGAAGTCATGCTGACGCTGGTGCAGGCACCGGCTCAGAGCATGCCCGCGCCGCCACCACCGCGACCACTGGAAATCACCAAACCTTTACCGCCGCAGCCAACAATTACCATGCCGGCAGAATTATTGACGCCGCCGATTCCAGCAGTCACCGAACCTGCACCGATCAGCGTTGCAACACCGATAGCGTCGGTACCATCGACATCATCCAATATGGAGACCAAAGCCGCTGCAACGCCCACCACGCAGGCTGCAGTCGCCGTCAATTCACAACCGAGACAAATTAACGCCGTTGAATATCTGCGCGCACCGCAACCAGATTACCCGCCGATGTCGCGTCGCCTCGGAGAGGAAGGTCGCGTGATTTTGCGTGTGCTGGTCGATACCACAGGGCATGCCGAAAAAGTCGATATTCATCATTCATCCGGCTCGCACCGCTTAGATGAAGCGGCGAAAATGGCGATACTGCGTGCGGTTTTTAAGCCTTATCTGGAAGATGGCAAAGCATTGCCTGTGATCGCGACAGCCACCATTAATTTTTCACTGAACAGCTGAACGCCAGCGTCTTATCCACATT
>JAGWUK010000250.1 GCA_028868455.1 Burkholderiales bacterium
ACTGGTAACGGTTACGTGTGAAGCTCTTCTGACAATGTATCTCCCTGTGATTTGGGTATGCTTATATCGCGAGATGAAGTATAGATACTCCGAGCAGTAACGGGGTTGAGAGGCTAGGCTGGCTGGTAGGGGTAATGTAAGTGAACTGTTGTTAAACTTCGTAACTATGGAGATGCCAAAACTGCTGTCAGGCATTAACCAAAAGGTGCATGGTCGGTTATTCTGCTAACGACTCGGAATACGTCGTCATCAGACCATCGGAGAAAAGACAGGCCCTAACCCAGTCGTGTGATAAATAGGGAACGTGGAAAACCCGACTCTCCGCCAATTTCCAGAGTATCTGAAATTGGCAGGTGCCCCGCAAGGGAAACTGTTGGAGGAGCGGGCATGGGAGGATAGAGAAAGCGAATGCCGGGCTGTAATGGTTCGGATAGGGATTCAAGATTTGTCCCGACCTGAAAGGGTGCAGACTTCTATCTGGTCTATCGTCGCAAGACGGCTGACCAACCCTTTACCTTGGATGGGGTGAAGGGTGAGTATCAGGACATGATACTCACCAGACGGATATTTTTACTTGTGGGAGCTATGGACGCTCCCACAAGGAGCGTTATGAGTTTCCACTTGGGAAATTGAAGTTATCTTTCAATTTACAAAGAGGAAAGCAGCATGAGAGTGCATATCCATACGGATGTGTCTGCGCTTTCGCATGTTCCACAAGATTGGCACGCCATAAGTTGGCGGCAGGTCGAGAGAAATGTGAAAGGGATGCAGATGCGCATTGCGAAGGCTACACGGGAAGGCAAATGGCGCAAGGTGAAAGCCCTGCAACGAATGCTGACCCGCACGCTTTCTGCAAAATTATTAGCAGTAAGACGTGTTACTGAGAATCAAGGTAAACGTACAGCGGGTGTAGATGGTGAGTTATGGGAGTCACCTGAAACGAAATGGTCGGCAGTTAATAGGATGAAGCTGCGTGGATATAGCCCCTCTGCTCTGCGGCTGAGGTTTACCCACAAATGTAGCGGCGGCGATCACTCGTTCTGTCTAAATATTCGATACATCTCGGTAATCTCGTGCAGGGTAAAGAAGCCGCGCCAGATGGCGGTTGGGCCGGGTGGATGATCATGCTTGCGATTGAGATAGCCGCCGAGCTTGGCGATCCACAGCACGACCTGAGCCAACGACGGCGGTTCGGCGGGTGCTTTGGTGGTGCTGTGCATGCGACAGTACAATGCGCGCCACTCGATCGGCTGCAGTAATACTTCGCATGACAAGTTGCCGTCTAACCGGGCGAGCAACGTCGCATACAGGATACGCCAGCCGATCACAGCAAACAGAGCGGTAGCACGGACGAAGCGATCTAGGTTGCCAAATTGCCGGGCCTCAACGCGACAACCGCTCTTCAGTACTCTGTGCCACGATTCAATGGTCCAACGCCGCGCATACCACGCCAGACGTTCAAGCGCTTCGGCGAGGGTGTGCGTGGGCACCGAACTGAGCAGCAGCCACTCGAGCGGCTCGATGCCTTCGGTCGCGCCAGACTCGAGCGCGTGGATGGCGAACACTTCGACATCCGGTAGTTTCTCGCTGCGACGCGCCCGCGGTGGTCGCAGCCGTACGGGAATGCAACGCACAGTCAGTCGCGCGGTGCGTGCCAGCCTTTTCGCATTAGCCGGTACCTGCAACTCGGACTGACCCAACACCGGCGAGGCTAAAACGGTTTGCCATAGATATTGCTCATCATGGGCGACGCATCGATTCCAGGACGCGCGAACCAACCAATCGACGCCGGCGGGCCGTTCGGCTATAAATACATCGTAGATGTCGCCTTCGCGATCACTTACACCGATGATCTGTGTATTCGGACAGTGTCCCTTGAGCGCACCAAGATGCTCACTACCCTCAAGCCACTTTACGCTCTCCTTTTGGCCGATGCTGCGTTGTTTGCGTTGGTGTTTCTTGCCAAACGCCTCCGGCGGGCGCACCCAGGTTTTCATGCCCAGCACGCCCAGAGGCAAGCCCTCTGGCGTAAGTGCCAGCAGGCTATGCATCAGAAAGCCGCGTTCCTTACCGCCAGAGCCATATCCCAAGCCTTCGGTCGCGGGAAGATGCGTGAGGTTGAACTCGGTTGTATCCTGCGCCGCTAGTACGACCGGCACCTGCCGCATGCGGCTCAGCGTTTGCCCGATATGCGGGCTCAATACACCATCGGTGTCAACCTTCGGATTGTCGAAGAAGCGATAGGCAGCCTTCAGTTCGGCTCCCTCGAACGATTGGGGAAACGAACACTGCGGCGTCTGCGATAGTTGGCGCGCAAGCGCGACCAAGCGTTGCGTCAGGCGCGCATCACCCAGCTCAGCGGCACCAAATTCGTCACTCGCCCAATCATCAGGTTCATTCGTGTCAGACAAGATCGTTTATCGCCGCAAAAATGTGTATGGGTAAAACGTTAACATCGTCTATCGAAGTTTACAAGTCCGAAAATGGGGAGCATCTCGGCATCATGTCGAGATATGGGTAAACCTCAGCTTAGAGGTAGGGCGTGATATTTTTCATGCCGCGCACAACGTATTCTTCTTTTTCACCAACCGGAGCCACATAGTGCAGCACGCTCCTGGCGGCGTCTTCGCCTTCGGTACGGGCAACGACCCAGGCCGCCAGATAGCTGGAAGCGAGGCAGCCGCCAGCTGTCGCAATATTCCCTTCGGCAAAAAATGCCTGGTTCAATACTTCGATGCCGGCTTCCTGCACCCAGGGTTTGGTAGTCAGGTCGGTGCAGGCAGGCAAATGTCCGAGCAAACCCAGCCTGGCCAACAAATAGGTACCTGAGCACTGCGCACCGATCAATTGGCGCGTCGGGTCCAGGCGTATTCTCGCCATCAGGGCGGCATCCTGCGAAACTTCCAGCGTGCGACTACCGCTGCCGATCAAAACCACGTCGGCGCTGGCCGCCTCCTCCAGCATGGATTGCGCCATGACCGTCACGCCATTCATAGACGTCACCGTCGCTGTCGGGCAGCACAGCGTGACACGCCAGTCGGGCTTTTTAATACGGTTGAGCAAACCGAGCGCAATAATAGAATCAAGCTCGTTAAAACCGTCGAAAGTAAGAATCGCAATATGCATACATTTTCCGTCAATGAGTGTTTGCTAAATCTGGCGCGCTGTGGCCAAGTCTATAAAATGCAATATATTGCTAAAATAGACAAGGTTTTTTTCAGCATCTCACACGCCAAACGATCGGACCGACAGAATTAGTCGATACTTTACGCGCTAGCGTTTTTTTGTTGACCAAGAAAGAGAGTGAACGATGTCCTACGAACAGAAATACTGGTTCCCGGCAAAGCGTTACGGCTGGGGCTGGGGAATTCCGACTTGCTGGCAAGGCTGGCTGGTACTCGGCGGTTTCATTGCATTGATTAGCGCGGGTGCCTGGATTTTTCCACCGCACTTGCGCCCAGTCGCCTATCTCTGCTATGTCAGCGCTTTATCGGTCGTGCTGGTGTTTATTTGCTGGAAAAAAGGTGAGCCGCCTCAATGGCGTTGGGGTGAAAAAGAATAAGCAGCGCGCCGCAAAAGCCCGCTGCGGCAATCCGGACTGACGCAAAATTGCATCGTACAACGACGAACCTAAACGCTGCTGCGGCGGATGTGCGCAGACTTTAGAAATTTAAAAACTGGCATGCCCTGCAGCGCTTATTTCATCTGCCTTTGCGGCCAGTCCAGTCTGTAAGCCGCATGGATACTGCGCTCTGGGACGGGTAGTTTTTAAAAATATTTTATGACGATATCCATGCCAAACGACAAGCAAATCCAGCGTGACATCCACGCCTTGTACCAGCGCGATTCACGACGCGTGTTTGCCACGCTTGTGCATCTGCTGGGGGATTTCGATCTGGCAGAAGAAGCCTTGCATGAAGCCTTCACCGCTGCGCTGGAGCAATGGCCGCAGCAAGGCATGCCCGCCAATCCGCAGGCGTGGCTGGTGTCAACGGGACGCTTCAAGGCGATTGACCATATCCGTCGTCAGGCACGCTTCGATTCGCTCGATCAGCACGACGCCTTGCTACAAAGCCTCAGCGATGGCAAGGCTCCCCATGACGATCCTGAAGCCGTCGAAGACGATCGCCTGCGCCTGATCTTCACCTGCTGCCATCCGTCGCTGGCACCGGATGCGCAGATCGCGTTGACGCTGCGCGAAGTGTGTGGACTCAGCACAGAAGAAATCGCACGCGCCTTTTTGCTGCCGGCGCCAACACTTGCGCAACGCATCGTCCGCGCCAAGGCCAAGATCCGCGAAGCCCGCATTCCCTTTCAAGTGCCGGAACAAGAAGATTTGCCAGCCCGGCTGCGCAGCGTTCTCAAAGTCATTTATCTGGTCTTTAACGAAGGCTATTCAGCCTCAGCCGGCAACGACGCCGTGCGTCATGATTTGTCTGCCGAAGCGATCCGGCTTACGCAACTGTTGCAGGAGCTCTTGCCTGAGCCGGAAGTCAGCGGCCTGCTGGCATTGATGCTGCTGCATGAAGCCCGCCGCCCTGCGCGTACCGATCAACATGGCGATCTGATCCCACTCGAAGAACAAAACCGCCAATTGTGGAACAGCGCCCTGATACAGCAAGGCGCGCAACTGGTCGAACAAGCGCTGCGTTCGCGCCGCTTTGCCAGCTACACGCTACAAGCGGCGATCTCGGCAGTGCATGCCGAAGCGCCGAACTACGACGCCACAGACTGGCGCCAGATCGTCGGTTTGTATGACGCACTGCTGCGCATAGAAAACACCGCTATCGTCGCCTTAAACCGTGCCATTGCTGTCGCCATGTGCGACGGCCCGGAGAGCGGTCTTGATCTGGTGGAGCAATTGCTACAACAGCCGGATATGCAGCACTATCACCTCGCGCATGCGGCGCGCGCCGATTTGTGCCGCCGCATCGGCGACTTGCAACAGGCGCGCCTGTCGTATCAGCAGGCGCTTACATTGACGCAACAGGATCCTGAACGCCGCTTTTTGCAACGCCGCCTGAATGCGATTGCGGCGCAGTGAAATACAAGCCTGAAAAAAATTTTCTGCCTTTGTCGATTTACCGCTATGCCATTCGACTAGTCAATGTGAATCCCTTTCACCACCGGCAAACAGGAAACTGAACGTCACGCGGTACTGACATCGTGATCGCGTGTAAGGCAGTTTTCGAAGCCGATTGTTAACTGAAGCAAACAGGAGAAATACCATGCCCCATCCGATCGCCTATCTGTCATTCAACGGTAACTGCAAAGAAGCCATGCATTTTTATGAACACGTACTTCAAGGAAAAATCGAACTGATGATGACGGGCGGCGCTTCGCCAATGGCCGCGCAAATGCCGCCTGACTTTGCCGACAAGATCATCCA
>JAGWUK010000251.1 GCA_028868455.1 Burkholderiales bacterium
GCTCCGCATGTTGTACTGGAATTCGCAAGTGGTCGTTTCCTGGTAATTGCAAAGTCAGCTGCAGTGTAGGCGCCTGACGATTCATCCATGCCAGCAATTGCTCATCGCTGACAATGGCATCGCCTGTGTACAACAGGCTCAGACATTCTGCCAGATCACGGTCATCGAGTTGCGCCAGCATTGCCTTCGATTGCAAAATCAGGTGGCCGCTGGCATCCAGATAAACATGTTCAGGGAGAGGCATTGCTTCATTGTTGTGCAGGGTAAATCCGCAGTCTGATGTACGCGCAATATACGGCGTGGTTTCCAGGTCGACATATACCCGTTGCGGGCCGTTTTGGAAATACCATTGGCCTTGATCATCATGCTGATAATTGCGATTGATGAAGCCGAGTAAGCTGCTGTGCCGTATTGGGTCGCCAGCCAGATTCATCGCCTGGCAGCGTTCGTCGCGCATACGCCAGGTTCCGCGTGCATCCAGCGCCAGCCAGCCGTAGCAATGCGGGACATTCGGCCATTTGGCCATTGCTGCTTTTACGATGTCGTCCATACCGTCCTTTGCTCAAGGTAGTGCAGAATTTTTTCTGGCAGCCAGTACAGATTGCCAGGCAAGGTGCCAGCCGCAAATCCAACATGCCCACCGTGATCTGGATAGTCCAGTGTGACACAGGGCGCTGCTTTGTGTGGCAAATGCCGACCCGGCAGGAAAGGATCGTTTTTTGCGTTCAGTACCAGCGTCGGTACCGTGATGTCGCTCAAAACATGTCGTGCACTGGCGCGGTTCCAGTAATCGTCGGTGTCCCGGTAACCGTGCAAAGGGGCGGTTACGACATTGTCGAATTCATAGAGATTCTTGGCGCGTAATAATTGTTCGCGGTCAAACAGCCCTGGAAATTGCTCCAGTTTTTTCAGGCATTTTGGTTTCAACGTTTTCAGGAACATGCGTGTATATAGCATGTTCAGACCGCTGGATAAGGAGACGCCACCCTGTGCCAGATCAAGTGGCGCGGAAATGGAGCAGGCCGCATCCACGATGTCGGCGTCATGCCCTGACTCTCCTAGCCAGCGTAGCAACGCATTGCCACCCAGAGAAACCCCAACGGCAAAAAATTTTCCATCGGGATGCTGTTGCCGGTAGTTTTGTTGCAGGCGCCGGACTATCCAGGCGATTTCTTCAGAGTCACCGGAATGGTAAAAACGCGGCGCTTTATTCAGCTCGCCAGAACAACCGCGAAAATGCGGAATCGCGCCAGACCAGCCGCGTTCGCGTAAGCGATACATCAATGCGCGGGCATAGTGACTATCGCTGGATCCTTCCAGTCCATGAAACAGGACAAGAAAAGGTTTGCCCGGTTCGCCATCGATGAAATCGACATCGATGAAATCCTGATCCGGCGTTTCCCAGCGCTCGCGACGAAATTCGACCTCCGGCTTTGTTATCCATACAGCTGGGTAAATCGTCTGCAAATGACCGCCAGGAAGCCAGCGTGGGGGCAAATAATTCATCACCGCTAATGCAAAGTGCTTGCTTTGAACAAATCCAGAGGCGGTTTTCCTGGCGCAACCGATGCATGATGCATGGTGATACGCCAGCCGTGCGGCG
The DNA here is from genome assembly GCA_028868455.1 of Burkholderiales bacterium. Classification (GTDB taxonomy): domain Bacteria; phylum Pseudomonadota; class Gammaproteobacteria; order Burkholderiales; family Burkholderiaceae_D; genus Undibacterium. The sequence goes on from JAGWUK010000251.1 coordinate 1,604, forward strand.
TCTTGACATAGACATTGGTTGCCAGGATATGCGCCTCCTGAATTTGCTCGCCGAGGCGATGGACTTCTTCAATGATGCTGTGCACTGCTGTCAGCATATTGTGTGTCGCATGCAGTTGCACTGGACGAATATGGACGCTGCCACGCTCAAAGATGGCTTCCCAGGAAGCCCTGATTGCCATATGACCGATCAAGCGCTGACCACCGGGATGAATGCAGACAATTTCTTCATCTTCGGCCCACAATGCCATGAATGCCTCCAGATCTGCGCGACTGAGGGCATCGTAAAACGCGGCCTCCAGATCGTCAGCACTGCCATTCATTTGCTTTTTTGCAGACATGGTGGATGTCCTTTGAGAAATCGGCTTAATGGCCCTTGAGCACAGTGCCGGGAGCGAGTTTGTACTGCGTGCCGCAATAGGCGCACGTCGCAGAACCGCCATGCGACAGATCGAGGAAAACGCGTGGGTGTGAAGACCACAATGGCATCGCAGGGTTCGGGCAATACGCAGGTAAATCCTTGGCTTGCAGTTCGACGACGTTATTGGCGTTGTTGGTGGTGGTGCTGTTGGACATGGGGACTCCGGTGTGAGGGATACATTAACCCGTAATTTTAGCAGTCTTGCCGCCACTGTTGCGGTCTGAATTGGCTGCCTTAGCAGCGAATTGGTTTCACGCTTAAAATGCTAGCTTTGCTTAATACCAATTTGACCCATGCAATTCGAGATAGATAAGGCCGCTTTTAAGGAGGGTATCAGAGTCGGTGCGCCGACCTGGTTTGGCGTAGGCGCATGGGGGCTGGTAGTCGGTGTCGCGATGATCAAGGCAGGGCTCACGCTTTCTCAGGCGCTGGGCATGACGTTTGTTGTGTTTGCCGGTTCGGCGCAACTCGCTTCCCTGCCGCTGATCGCCGCGCATGCACCGGCCTGGGTGATCTTTGCAACGGCATTGGTTGTGAATTTACGGTTTGTTATTTTTTCCGCCATTTTGGCGCCGCATTTTTCATATCTCCCCTGGCGTACCCGTGCCTGGCTGGGTTTCTTGACCGGCGATATTTCGGTCGGATTGTTTTTGCAGCGTTATCCTGAATTCGGTGAAGAAAAAGGAAAACTTGCCTTCTTGAAAGCACTGATTTTCCCCAATTGGGCGGCGTGGCAAATTGGTTCGGTAATCGGAATTTTGCTGGGCAGTCAGGTGCCGACAAGCTGGGGGCTGGGGTTTGCCGGAACGCTGGCAATCTTATGCATCATGCTGCCGTTGATACTGAACCGGGCGGCGCTGGCAGGTGTTGTGGTCGCTTCTGTCGTGGCGATTCTGGCGGCAGAATTCCCGTACAAACTCGGCTTGTTGCTGGCAGTACTGCTGGGCATGGGAACGGCAATGCTGTGGGAAGAAAAGCTGATGCCGAAAAGCACAGCCAGCAAGGAGGTTGCATGAGTAACTGGGAAATCTGGCTGGTCATTTTCTTGCTAATGGCTGCGACGTTTATTGCCCGTAGCGGCTTCTGGTTGTTGGGGCATCACATTAATTTACCGAAACGGGCACAAGAAGCATTGCGTTATGCACCTGCTTGCGCGCTGGCAGCGATTGTTGTCCCTGATTTATTGCTGTCGTCCGGCAAGCTGGATATCAGTCTGCAAAATCCGCGTCTGTGGGCCGGAATTCTTGCGACAGCATTTTTTCTGGTGCGGCGAAATATGCTGCAAACCATTTTCTTTGGCATGGCCGTCTTTACTTTCATCCGGCTGGGTTTGTGATCATGTCTGGCCTTGGTAATGTTGACGCAGACGGTAGACGGCGGTTGTTATTCGTTAGCTGCCTTGCAATTTTTTTGTCGCTCAGCGGAGTTTTGCAGGACATTCGTTGCCGTCAGGGACTAGCTGGGACAATTTTGTGTAAGTTCTGATCATAAGCGTGCAAATTGGCCGTAAAACCGTGTGGTGTCAGCGAGGGCTTTGGTAAAATAGCGGACTATTCTCCCTACAACCTTGCCAATCTCATATCACGATGCAATTCAATCGACTCAGCGATCTGATCGCAGCTCATCAGCTTCAAGGCAAACGTGTTTTTATCCGTGCCGACCTCAATGTTCCTCAGGACGATCAAGGGAACATCACCGAAGATACCCGCATCCGCGCTTCCGTGCCGGCAATACAGCAGGCGCTGCAAGCGGGCGCTGCCGTGATGGTCACTTCGCATCTGGGACGTCCGGTCGAAGGTGAGTTCAAGCCCGAAGACAGTCTGGCACCAGTCGCAGCACGTTTGTCGGAGTTGTTGGGCATGCGCGTCGAGTTGAAACAAAACTGGCTCGATGGCGTTGATGTCGCGCCGGGACAAGTCGTGTTACTGGAAAACTGCCGCGTCAATAAAGGCGAAAAGAAAAACGACGATGCATTGGCACAAAAAATGGCGGCACTGTGCGATGTGTATGTCAACGATGCATTCGGTACTGCGCACCGTGCCGAAGCAACGACACATGGCATCGCCAAATTCGCCCCCATCGCCTGCGCCGGCCCTTTGCTGTCGGCAGAGCTGGATGCGCTCGGCAAGGCACTCGGCCATCCGGCACGTCCATTGGTGGCGATCGTCGCCGGTTCCAAGGTGTCGAGCAAACTGACTATCCTCAAATCGCTGGCCGACAAGGTCGACAATCTGATCGTTGGCGGTGGCATTGCCAATACCTTTATGCTTGCGTCGGGCCTGAAAATCGGCAAATCGCTGGCCGAAGCCGATCTGGTCGATGAAGCCAAGGCGATTATCGACATGATGGCAAAACGCGGCGCATCGGTGCCGATTCCTACCGATGTCGTATGCGCCAAAGAATTTGCGCCGACGGCAGTTGCCACCGTCAAAGCAGTTGCCGATGTGGCTGATGACGACATGATTCTGGATATCGGCCCGCAAACCGCAGCGCTGCTGGCGGAGCAGATCAAGCAAGCTGGCACCATCGTCTGGAACGGCCCGGTCGGTGTATTCGAATTTGATCAGTTCGGTAACGGCACCAAAGTGCTGGCCAACGCGATCGCCGATTCGGCCGGATTCTCGATTGCTGGCGGCGGCGATACCCTGGCCGCGATTGCCAAATACCAGATTGCCGACAAAGTCGGTTATATCTCCACTGGCGGTGGCGCTTTCCTCGAATTTTTGGAAGGAAAAACCTTGCCAGCGGTAGAAATTTTGTTACAGCGCGCAACACAATAAGTTTGTTGTGCGTACCTTCGTACCATCGCCATACAAGATAAAAATTCAGGAGATTTGATGACACGTGCCACCAAGATAGTTGCCACAATCGGCCCCGCTTCCAACGATCTGGAAACCTTGAAACGCATGATCAACGCAGGCGTCAACGTGGTGAGGCTGAATTTTTCGCATGGCAAGGCGCAAGACCATATCGACCGCGCCACGATGGTACGTCAGGCAGCTGCAGAATGCGGGCGCGAAATCGCGATCATGGCGGATTTGCAGGGGCCGAAAATCCGCATCGGCAAGTTTGAAAATTCAAAAATCCAGATAGAAACCGGCGATAAGTTCATCCTGGATGCCGATTGCACGATGGGCAATCAGGAGCGCGTGGGGCTGGACTACAAAGCCTTGCCGCGCGATGTGAAACCGGACGATCTGCTGTTGCTGAACGACGGCCTGATCGTTCTGGTCGTGACAAAGATCGTGGGCAACGAAATTCATACTGTCGTCAAAATCGGCGGTGAATTATCGAATAACAAAGGTATCAATCGTCAGGGCGGCGGCTTGACCGCGCCAGCCTTGACTGCCAAAGACATGGAA
>JAGWUK010000252.1 GCA_028868455.1 Burkholderiales bacterium
GACGTTGTACTGGAAGTCAGCAATCTGAGCCTGACCAGCAAACAACAAGTCAGTCTTCTGAAAAATATTAATTTCTCCATCCGTGCCGGGGAGATCGTCGCTATTGCTGGTGTATCCGGTAACGGCCAGAGCGAACTGCTGGAGGTGCTGAGCGGGATGCGCCTGCCATCATCGGGTAATTTGCTCATGCAAGGCAAAGCATTACCGTTTTCCGGGCGCAAAGATGCCGACGGCTTGCCGGCGCGTTTCCGCGAACTGGGCATTGGCCATGTGCCGGAAGACCGTTTGCGCGACGCCGTCATCAAAAACTTCTCCGTCATGATGAACAGCTTTCTCGGCTACCAGAAAAAATTGGGAAAATCATTCGGTCTGCTGGATTTCAAGGCCATCTTGAAGAACTGTACCGACCTGCTGACAAAATTCGATGTGCGCCCTGCCGATCCACATTTGAGGATAGCCCTGCTGTCCGGCGGTAATCAGCAAAAAGTCGTGATGGCGCGCGAAATCGCAGCCAATCCCAAACTGATGCTGGTTGGCCAGCCGACGCGCGGCGTCGATATCGGCACCATAGAAAGCCTGCATGCGCGCCTGCTCGCCATGCGCGATGCCGGCGTTGCCATTTTGCTGGTTTCTGTGGAACTGGAAGAAGTGCGCGCGCTGGCTGACCGCATTCTGGTGATGTCTGGCGGTTGTATTACCGGTGAACTGAAGGCAGAAGAATTCGATGCAACACGCATAGGTTTGCTGATGGGCGGCCTCCACAAAACTTAAGCGATCAAGATAAGCGACCACACAAGCATGAATCAAGCCGATCTCCCCCGTTGGGCCAGTGCCTTTGCCCTGCCGCTTCTGAACCTGTTTTCCGCCTTGCTGGTCGCAGCAGGCGTGATCTATCTGCTGGGTGAAAGTCCCATTGAGTCACTGGGCATCTTGCTTGACTCCGCTGTCCTCAATCCGGAAGGACTGGGTTACACCTTGTTCTACGCAGCGACATTTATTTTCACCGGACTTTCTGTTTCGGTCGCCATGCAAGCTGGTTTGTTCAATATCGGCAGCGAAGGCCAGATGTATATCGGCGGACTTGGCCTGACGCTGGTTCTGCTGGCATGCGATTCCAGCGTGCCGGGCTGGTTGCTGATCCCGTTGGCAATGTTGGGTAGCGCAGTATTCGGCGCAGCCTGGGCTTATCTGCCAGGTTACCTGCAAGCGAAACGCGGCAGCCATGTAGTAGTCACGACGATCATGTTTAACTTCATCGCGGCCAGCCTCATGAATTACGTGATTGTGAGTTTTCTGATTCCGGCTGGTCAGCAAAACACTGCCAGCCGCGTGTTTGCAGAAAGCAGCTGGCTGCCGAAGCTCAACGGTTTGTTTCCTGTTCTTGGTGAAACACCGCTGAATATCAGCTTTATTCTGGCCTTACTTGCGTTGCTCATTTACGGCATTGCCGTCTGGCGTTCGAGCTGGGGTTATCAATTGCGCGCCACTGGCTTAAACCCGCATGCGGCGCATTATGCGGGTATTTCCATCAGCAAAACCATCATCGTGACCATGATGATTTCCGGTGCGCTGGCGGGTCTGGCTGCGGTCAATTCTGTCATGGGCTCAACGCATTATCTGAACCTGAACTTCCCCGCCGGAGCCGGTTTCATCGGTATCGCCATTGCGCTGATGGGACGCCAGCATCCTTTGGGAATTTTATTGTCGTCGATATTGTTCGGCGCCCTGATTCAGGGTGGCTTCGACTTATCTCTGGAAAAACCGAATATCCCCCCTGAAACGTTTATTTTCATTCAGGGATTGATCATCCTGTTTTGCGGTGCGATGGAAAATCTGTATGCACCAGCGTTGTCCGCCCTGCTCAAGCGTAAGGAAAAATGATGTTTGATGATTTTCAATTTTCCAGCATTCTGGTTGCCACCATACGCAATGCGCCGGTGCTGATGTTTGCGGCGATGGCCGGCCTGTTTGCTGAACGCAGTGGCGTCGTCGATCTGGCGCTGGAAGGCAAAATGCTGGCAGCAGCATTCGTCTCCGCCGCTGTCGCGTTTACGACCAAGAGCCCGTGGCTTGGCATACTTGCCGGTGTCGGCATTTCTGTTTTGATTGCGATGCTGCAAGGCTTCGTCAGCATCACCCAGAAAGGGAATCAACTGGTCGCTGGCATCGCGCTGAACATCACCCTGAGCGGATTGACCTTTGTCGTCGCCCAGTTTCTGTTTGCTCAAGGCGGACGCACACCTGACCTCGGCGATGCGCGTTTGTTTGACATCGTCCTGCCAGGTTCCGATGCGGTCGCCGGAATTCCGTTTCTGGGCTGGTTGTATACCAAACTGATCGGCGGTCATAGCGCCCTGGTCTATCTGGCTTTTGCGTTGGTGCCGCTGGTGCATTGGGTCATTTACCATAGCCGTTTTGGCTTGCGTCTGCGCGCGGTTGGTGAAAATCCGCATGCAGCCGATGCGGCTGGTATCAATGTCGAGCGCACCCGCTACATGGCGATGTTGTGCGCCGGCGTGCTGTGTTCGTTTTCCGGCGCCTATCTGTCGATCGTACAAAGCGGCTTCTTCCTGCGTGACATGTCTGCCGGGAACGGTTATCTGGCGCTGACGGCGCTGGTGTTTGGCAACTGGCGCCCGATGTATACGGCACTTGGCTGCCTGATGTTTGGCTTCTTTGCCGCATTGCAGGTACAGATTGAAGGCGTGGTGTTCCCGGTCATCGGCAAGGTTCCAGGTTCGCTGATACAGATGATTCCTTACGTTGTAACGGTGATTGTATTGGCCGGCCTGATGGCAAAATCTGTGGCGCCGAAATCGATAGGCGTACCGTTTGTGAAGTCCCGATAATTCCTCATTACGGCCTCCTTGAACCGGGTCCATCAAGTTCGCGAAACTTAGGTTCTGTCACATGGCTAGGTTTCGCAGCGCAGGAGAATATATGCAAGCTTCTCAGACAAAACATAAGGTCATTTTTGATACGGATCCAGGCGTGGACGATGCCATGGCCTTGTACTTTGCACTGGCCCATCCGGACATCGATGTGGTCGGCATTACCACGACGTTCGGCAATGTGTATGTCGAACAGGCGACAATCAATGCGCTGTATCTGACGCGCATTGCAGGACGCAGCATCCCGGTTGCACAAGGTGTGAATGTCCCATTTGCAAAAGCTGCCGGTACACCGCCGGACTTCATTCACGGTGCCGACGGTTTGGGCAATTTGCCTTCGCGCATCACGGTCGGCGGACAGGCTGAAGTCGAAAGCGCGGCGGAATTCATCGTCAAGATGGCTCGCCAGCATCCGGGTGAAATCACACTGGTCGCGGTCGGCCCGCTCGGCAATCTCGGCCTGGCATTGAAGATGGAACCGCAACTGCCCAAGCTGCTGAAAAAAGTCGTGCTGATGGCAGGTGCCGTTGATGAACCGGGCAATGTCTCGCCGGTTGCAGAAGCCAATGTCTGGAACGATCCGGATGCAGCCGATCTGGTATTTACTGCTGGCTGGGATTTGACGATGGTCGGTCTCGACGTCACGCATCGCGTCGTATTACCTTCGACCTTTTTCGCGCGACTGGCGGCGCAACACCAGCACGTCGCCATGGACACGCTGTCACATGCGGTCAATTTCTACGCCAGTTTCTATCAAAGCATACGTCCGGATCTCGGCCATGCTTGCTACGGCCACGATGTGCTGGCCTTTGTCTGGCTGGTCGCGCCAGAAATTTTCGAAACTCAGTCCGGTCGTGTCCGCGTTGCCAAAGAAGGCATAGGCAATGGTCAGACGATGATGGCCAAACTGCCAATTCCATATCCACAAGCAGGCTGGGAAGCCAGCAAACCGGAAACCCGTGTTTGCATGAAAGTCGACGCTGACGCCTGCGCCAAACTGATTGATGCAACCTTATCCAGCAACTGGTTGCAACCAGCGCTGACAAACTGAGGAGAGAGCGATGTTTATCGAACCAGTGGATTATCGCAGTCCGGATGCAGCACAAAAATTTACTGAAAGTCTGCATAAAACCGGCTTTGGCGTATTGACCAATCATCCTTTGTCGCAAGGCTTACTGGAAACCATTTACAAAGAATGGTATGACTTTTTCCAAACAGATTCGAAGAACAAATACGATTTCGATCCGGAAAAAATGGACGGTTATTTTTCACCGAAAATTTCCGAGACCGCCAAGGGATTTGCCAAACGCGATCTGAAAGAGTTTTACCACATTTACCCTTGGGGACGCATTCCGTCCGAAGTATCAGGTGCAGCGACGCAATATTATGCGGAAGGTTCCAAACTTGCCGCAGAATTGCTGCAATGGGTGGAAGATCATACGCCCGCCGACATCAAGGCCAAGTATTCCATGCCCTTGTCGGACATGATCACCGACAGCGATCTGACCCTGTTGCGCGTCTTGCACTATCCCCCGTTACAAGGAGATGAGGAGCCTGACGCAGTGCGTGCAGCAGCACACGGCGACATCAATTTGCTGACGGTATTGCCAGCAGCAACACAGGCTGGTTTGCAGGTATTGGGCAAGGATGAACAATGGCATGACGTACCGTGCGATTTCGGTATGCTGATCGTCAACATTGGCGACATGCTGGATGAAGCCTCACAAGGCTACTACCCGTCAACCATCCACCGCGTGCTGAATCCGACTGGCGAAGAAGCGAAAAAATCGCGCATTTCTCTGCCCTTGTTCCTGCATCCGCGTCCAGATGTTGTCTTGTCAGAACGCCACACTTCCGGCAGTTATCTGCAAGAACGTCTGCGTGAATTAGGCGTCAAAAAGTAAACCGCTTTATCCATGCGGGTTTTCAGGTATCATGCTGTAAGCCGCATAAAATAAGGGATTTTTATTGCGGTATGGTTTTATGCCAACTCCCAATTTGCCGATGAATGATTTTCGAGACAGTCTTAGTTCAGAAGAGCGAAGTCATCTGGTTTCTATGCAAGGCAAGGTGAAGCAGACGTTTTTACGCCATCTGCAACGGCCGGAATGGTCAGCGATTTCCTTAGTCGCAGAGTGGAACAGTACGATGGACAGCATCAATGTTGGTATGCAAACCGAAGGTGTGAAATTAGCTTGCCGTGCGGGTTGCAGCCATTGCTGTCACGCCAGTGTCGAGATTTTTTCTCCCGAAGCGTTTGCCATTGTGCGCACATTGAAGACGCTGCCAGCGGATCGCTTATCCGCAATACGGCAGCGCCTGCTGGAGTATGGGCTGGATAACATTGACGATCCTGCTTGGACAAAGCGACCTGCCTGTCCTTTTCTGGATGATCATCGTTGTTCCATTTATGCCGTCCGGCCGGTTGCCTGCCGGCAGGCGCATTCGCTGGATGTGAAGGCTTGTGAAAACGATGCTCCGCATATTCCGCAA
>JAGWUK010000253.1 GCA_028868455.1 Burkholderiales bacterium
ACGCGTCGCCCCCATGCAATTTGTGGCAGTAAGCTTCTCAAGACCTCGCCAGGGATTTATACAAAATAGGAATTTTTAATCTGCCGTCGCAGCGCAATCCAGCAAACCTCTGCATAATGAGCATCTGGACTTGTCCTTAGCAGTCTAATGCTTGCGCAATCAGTCATTCATTGATGATGGGCGGCGTGGATTCCTGATCAACTGAACTTGAAGAGGGGTGTAATGATAGACGTCTATTCCTGGCCAACTCCCAATGGCCACAAAGTGCATATCATGCTGGAAGAATGCGGACTGCCTTACCGGGCGATTCCCGTTGACATCGGTGCTGGCGATCAATTCAAGCCGGAATTTCTGGCGATTTCGCCAAACAATAAAATCCCGGCGATCGTTGATGCGGATGGACCCGATGGCAAACCAATTTCCCTGTTTGAGTCCGGCGCCATTCTGCTCTATCTGGCTGGAAAGACGGGACAATTTCTTGGAAAAACCGATCGCGAAAAATATGAAACCCTGCAGTGGCTGATGTTCCAGATGGGTGGGTTTGGCCCTATGCTCGGTCAGGCGCATCACTTCCGTATTTACGCGCCGGAAAAAATCGACTACGCCATTGATCGCTATACCAACGAGGCGCGCCGGCTTTACGGCGTCATTGATCAACGTCTGTCCACGAATGCTTATCTGGCCGGTGACGAATATACCATCGCCGATATGGCAACGTTTCCGTGGGCGCGCTCATTTGCCAATCAGGGAATAGATTGGCTCGAATTTCCACATGCAAAACGCTGGTTTGAAGAAATCAGCCATCGCCCGGCAGTGCAGCGCGGCGTCAAGGTGTTAGCAGATCTGCGCAAGCCATTGGATAGCGACAAGGCCAGAGACGTATTGTTTGGCAACATGCAATATGCGAGGAAATAATTCTATTAGCACGGGGTGAGATCAAATGCCGTTACAATGAACTCACCCACCATTCATGATTTGAGTATGCGTCGCCCAATAAAAAAAAATCGAATTAAACTCGCTGCCGAAGGGCAGCGCATCGCCAATCTTGCGCTCGCCGTTGCGCAGTCCGCCAGCCGGATAGAGGATTTAAGCTGGCAAGCCAGACTGGATAATCTGGTCAGCAAGAGCTTAAAACTACATCATCAGGATATTTTGGATTCGGCAGCCGAGCACTTATTCCTCAGCCATCCGAATGCCTATGAAGTTCTGATAGAAACACTGGAGTCCTCCAGTACGAGCACGCACCTGGACGTCGACAATCAGCATTACACCTGTCTGCTGATAGCTGCACCCGTATTGGCCTGGAGCCGGTTTGAAATCGCCTCCGGACCGATACCAACAGAACAACTGGGTGCTTTGAATGCACAGTTGCATGCGCATTTGCTGGCCGACGGCTGCAATGCAAAACTGTTGCCGCATCTGTATTCCATTGATCAATTACCACGTAATCATTGTGAGGTCTATGCGTTAATGGAACGCAATGCGCTGGCATTACTTAAAAACAATACACAAGCCAGCGAGCAACAAGCTGCACAAACCATTCCGTTCCTGGCCGACATCCGGTATGTGCTGGCTGTCTTGGTTGTGCCGGTTGACGCGCCCATATTCAAATGGCAAGAAATTGAAGCACCTTTCGACTGCGCTCAAGCGAAAAATGATGCGCTGAATCAGTGGCAATTGCAGACTGAAGCAACGTTCAAGCGACTCTTGCCAGGCTGCGGTATTGATTTATTGCTGCCGGAGGCCTACTACACCGCATGCCGCGAGGCCGATATCAAGATTAGGCCGGCATCCATACGTTCTGCCGTGTTTTATCTGACACAAACACTGGGCAAAGAGGCTGATCAGCTCAGTGTCATAATTGCCGGTTTCGGTGATCAGCAGATACCCGGTCAGGTCGATGAGTTCCGCGTCAGCTTTTCTCTGAAAGAAGCACCAGAGGTGGTCTACGGCATCGTCTGGCCGCTGTATCACGCCGACGATCAGCTGACTTCAGTCAATACCGACGAAAGCGGTCAGCTCACCGGTGAAATCGCCAATATTTTGACGGAATGCGCTGTGACCGATGTGCAGCATCTGGAAGACATTTTCGCGATGGAATTTTGCGATGATTGCGGCGCACCTTTATTTGCAGACCGCGAAAGCGATCTCGTGCATGCAGAAATGCCAGAAGATACTCCGCCGCCAGGTACCGCACATTTTCATTAACAAGCAGACCATCTGAGTCTGCGTATCACCAACGTAAAAAATACGTGGGTAGCGTAGTAAATGCAGGCGCTACCCGCTCGTAAATAGCTCACCCTTGCCGCTTCGGCTGTTCGCTCTGGTACAGTTTCTTTGCCCACGTACAGAAAGGTCGCGCAGGTACCGGCTATTTCCAGCCAACTCAGAACATCAGCTTTGCGCAAGAAAGAGCCGCCTTTAGCTTCAGGGCAGTTCTGCACTTTTTGTGATCAAATTCCAGGCAATTGCACGCAGTGATCTTTTTAAATTGCCGCCTGCGCTTCTTTCGTCGTCGTTTCGCCGCACAGTCATGTGGAATTTTTGTCTGATGCAAAAATGTGCTTGTCACCACTTCCGGATTCCGTTGTACAATTAGTTTTGAACGGTCGTGCTTTTTTCTGCTTATCAAGACAAGCGCAAATTTTTCAGGCAAGGCGTTATGACGATCGCAGCACAAATCGTCAGACCAAAACGATCCAGCCGTAGTGACGATTTTGCGTCCGTCTCATTTATCCATCAAACGACCATTACAATCAGGAGACATTATGGATTTGAACTATACGGCGGACGATCTTGCCTTCCGCGATCAGGTGCGCAGCTATCTGGAAGCGAATCTGCCGAGCGATTTGCAGCAAAAGGTCCTGAATCACAAACGCATGAACAAGGACGATTTTGTTCGTTGGCACAAGATCCTGGCGAAACAAGGTTGGGTCGGCACTGGCTGGCCAGTCGAATACGGCGGTACCGGATGGACGCCAACGCAACGCCATATTTTTGAAGAAGAATGCGCTCGAATAGGCACACCGGCTATTCTGCCGTTCGGCGTCAACATGGTGGCGCCAGTCATTATGGCATTCGGCAATCAGGCGCAAAAAGACTATTACCTGCCGCGCATATTGAATTGCGACGACTGGTGGTGTCAGGGTTATTCTGAACCTGGCTCCGGCTCTGACCTGGCCTCTCTCAAAACCCGCGCGGAGCGCGAGGGCGATTTTTATATCGTCAATGGTCAAAAAACCTGGACCACACTGGCGCAACACGCCGACATGATTTTCTGCCTGGTACGCACCGATCCGTCCGCCCGTAAACAGGAAGGTATTTCCTTCTTGCTGATCGACATGAAAACGCCCGGCATTACTGTGCGCCCCATCATCATGCTGGACGAAGATCACGAAGTGAACGAAGTCTTTTTCGATAATGTCAAAGTGCCGGTACAAAACCTGATCGGTGAAGAAAACAAAGGCTGGACGTACGCCAAATACCTGCTCGGTCATGAACGTACCAATATCGCGGCTGTCGGTCGTGCGAAACGCGAGCTGCAGTTCCTGAAACGCGTGGCGACTGAACATCAAAAAAATGGCCAACCTTTGCTCAATGACCCCGTCTACGCAAATAAAGTCGCCAGCCTTGAAATTGAATTGATGGCGCTGGAGATTACTGTGCTGCGCGTCATTTCGCAAGACAGCGGACGTCCGGGACCGGAAGCCTCGCTGCTCAAGATCAAGGGCACCGAAATCCAGCAACGTCTGACCGAATTGATGATGGAAGCCGCTGGCCCCTACAGCTTGCCGTTTGACCCGGCTTTCCTCGAAGGCGAACATGAACACAGCGTAGTCGGCGACGATGACGCCGCACCGCTGGCTTCTTACTACTTCAACTATCGCAAGACATCGATCTACGGTGGTTCGAACGAAATACAAAAAAATATCATCACGCAGATGATCCTGGGACTGTGAGGAGAACACGATGGATTTTAATTTAACGCAGGAACAAAAGCAGTTTGCCGAAGCAGTCCGCCGCTGGGTAGAAAAAGACTACGGCTTTGAACAACGCAAACACATTATCGAATCTGCTGAAGGTGTTTCCGAGGCTGCCTGGGCAGCACTGGCGGAACTGGGCGCAACCGCCCTGCCCGTCGCAGAAGAACAAGGTGGTTTCAACGGCACAGCCGTCGACATGCAAATCATCATGCAGGAACTGGGACGCGGCATCGTCATTGAACCGTATTTCGCCACAGTGCTCGGTGCCGAGTTTTTAAGATTGGCGGGCAAACATGAATCCTTGCTGGAACAAGTCGCATCTGGCGAATTAAAACTGGCCAATGCGCTGGCCGAAAAACAATCACGGCACGACTTGTTCGACATCGCCACGACAGCAACGGCCAACGGTGATGGCTACGTTTTGAATGGTACCAAAACCGTGGTATTGCATGGTGCCCAGGCAGGCAAATTGATTGTCTCGGCACGCAGCAGCGGCGCACAACGCGATCTCGACGGGATCAGCTTGTTTGTCGTGGATGCCAACGCCAGTGGTGTCAGCCGCCGCGACTACCGTACGATCGATGGCTTCCGCGCCGCCGATATCAGTTTCAATCAGGTTCAGGTCAGCGCTGCGGATTTACTCGGTGAAGCGGGCAAAGCCTGGGCTATTCTGGATCAGGCTGCCGACTATGGCGTCACGCTGCTGTGCGCTGAAGCGATCGGCATCATGGAAGCAATTATCGCTGCAACGCTGGAATACATGAAAACACGTCAGCAATTCGGCGTGCCTATCGGTAAGTTCCAGGTACTGCAACATCGTATGGCAGAGATGTTCATGGAAATGGAACAGGCGCGTTCCATGGCGACACTGGCCGCCGTGAAAGTGGCATCAGACAACGTCGAAGAACGTCGCCGCACAGTCTCTGCTGCCAAAGCACGTGTCGGGCAGGCCGCACGTTACATCGGCCAGCAAGCCGTGCAATTGCATGGTGGCATGGGCGTGACCAACGAATTGCCTGCTGCCCATATGTTTAAGCGCCTGACGATGATAGAACTGTCGCTCGGCGACGTTGATCATCACCTGGCTCGTTTCGTGTCACAACCTGGCTTTAAGCAAGCTGCCTGATTTCAGTAGCGCATTTTTTCCCGACTCCGGTCGGGAAATTTTTTTGCAGCAAACCAGACCAAACCAATTTAAAAATGAGGCAAGCCCAGAACGCAGCATTCATGCGCCTTACAGTTCAGTCACCTCTGAAACCCGCATGAATACTGCGTCATCAGGTATTCCATTTTTAAATTATTGTAGGAACGGACAAACATTTTCGACGAGGCAATTCCATGACAGCAAAAACGTTTAAATGGTATTTCGAAGACTTCATCCCCGGCAATGTC
>JAGWUK010000254.1 GCA_028868455.1 Burkholderiales bacterium
TCGTGACCGATGCCAGCGCGCCAGTACCAACATCGACGCCGACACGTCCAGTACCGCCAAAGCAAACCGAACTGAAAGCCCATCCACGCATTCGTCACATCATCGTTGTGGCGTCAGGTAAAGGCGGTGTGGGCAAATCGACCACTGCGGTCAACCTTGCCCTCGCCTTACATAAAACTGGCGCGAAAGTCGGGATGCTCGATGCGGATATTTATGGCCCTAGTATTCCGACCATGCTCGGCATCGCAGGCAAAACACCACTGATTGAAAATGATCAATTTGTACCGCTTTCTGCACATGGCTTGGCGGTGCTATCCATCGGCAATCTGACTGGCGATGACAATACGCCTATCGTCTGGCGCGGCCCGAAAGCGACTGGCGCACTGATGCAGTTATTCGGTCAAACCAATTGGCCTGAATTGGACTACTTGATCATCGACATGCCGCCAGGTACTGGCGATATTCAATTGACGCTTGCACAGCGCATTCCTGTTTCTGGTGCGGTGATCGTCACGACACCGCAGCACATTGCTCTGTTAGATGCGCAAAAAGGCATTGAGCTATTCAATAAAGTGAACATTCCAGTGCTCGGCGTGATTGAAAATATGGCACTGCATGTCTGTAGTGAATGTGGTCATATTGATGAAATTTTTGGTGCGGGTGGCGGCGAGAAATTAGGCGAGCAATACCATGTGCCTTTGCTCGGTAAATTACCGCTGAATAGTTCGATTCGTATCAATGCTGATACAGGTAATCCAAGTGTTGCAGCAGGTGATGCAGTATCTGTGTTGTACGAACAAATTGCGCTGAATGTAGTTAAAGAAGTTGGGAAATTACAGGAAGTGCATCCAAGGGATGAGAAGCGGATTTTTTGATAATCCTGTTACACTCAAAGATTGACTTGATACTAAAAAACGATACTATAATTAGAAAGTGAAGACATGCAACGCAAACATTTAAAAACGCTGGGCGCTATTTTTGCGCGCCCAGTGCAGTCAAGTATTCGCTGGAAAGACATTGAATCTTTATTTGTGAGTTTAGGCGCAACGATTCAAGAGCGTGAAGGCTCACGCATCGCTGTGATTCTAATGGGTCAGGTGCAGGTTTTTCACCGACCACACCCATCACCAATGACAGATAAAGGCGCAGTTGCAAGTGTTCGTCGTTGGCTTGAATCCAACAACATCACACCCGAAACGATAAATAATCAAACACCAGACGAGGAGGAAGACGATGAAAAACACCATGATCATTAATAATCATACTGCCATCATTGTTTTCGACCCTGAACTTGAGATGTTTCGGGGTGAGTTTGTTAATCTAAATGGCAGCGCAGATTTCTACGCTTCAAGCGTTCAAGAGCTTCACCGTGAAGGCGAAGTTTCACTAAATACTTTTCTTGAAGTTTGTAAGGAACAAGGCATTGAACCTTATAAGCATTATTCTGGGAAATTTGTTACTCGCATATCGCCTGATTTGCATGAACGCATCACTATCCTCGCAGCAGCGGAAGGTGTCAGTTTGAATCAATGGGTGCAAAAGTCGCTTGAGCATGAAGCGATGGACGAAACGAACTACTTATTGCATAACCGCAACAATGCACAGCGTTTGCTTGGATCGATTTCGCAGCTTGAAGCTGGAAAAAGCCAATAACAAGCATCGGCTAGTTTAAAAATCGAAGAGGATCAGATGTTGATTGCGCAGTGTCGGCTATTATTAAGTCCGATGTGCACTGCACACCCAATCAAACCAAGTTTAAAACCTAATAGTTCCACCAATATACCGCATCAACCTTTGTTACTATATGGTCTATTACTGGTTTTAAAATGATTTCAAAATCTGTCTCATCACTCTCTTCATTCTCGCAACTTTCAGGATGAAACATTTGCCGAACGATTACTAAATATTTGCCATTCGCCAGCTTACATTTCAAATTTGCATTTTCTTTTGATGGAATGACCTCATCTTCGAATTGTGCTGCCATGGTCAAATCCGTATAACTTGCTAAATATAGCTCACCATCAGTCACATTAATTGTTTGCTCAAACTCTCTAAATGATTTTCTCTCTGATGGAGTGACCAAAATTTCGATTTTCCAGTCGCCGCCTCCGATATTATTGGATTGCCACACGATTAAATTCTCGCAAATCATCTCATTAACAAAATGATCTAAAAGTTGATTTAAGCTCCAATCATTATCAACAAATCCTCTGTATCTATCTGCATTTACTATAGCAATTACGCCATCCTCATCAAATAACTCAACTTTCATAAAGAATCTGCTATCTCAAAGTTCAAAATAATTTCAAAAATTAGATTTTTTAATATAAATCAGCAAAATGACGCATAATCTCACCCCATTAACCGCCCGATCAACACAGGCACAGCCGTTTCAGTCCTTAAAATCCTCTGCCCCAAACTCACCGACTGGCAACCACTTTTTTCCAACAACTCAATCTCAAATGGAATAAATCCACCTTCCGCACCCACGACCAACACCGTCGGCGTCGTCAACCCAATCGGCGCAACTTCAGTCGCATAAGGATGCGCAACAATCGCCGTCTTACCCTGAACCAATGCAGGCAACTCATCCTCCACAAACGGACGAAAACGCTGCTTCAACTCTATCACAGGTGGAATCGTATCCCCCGCCTGCTCAAGCCCCAGCAACACCAATTGCTCCAACTCATCAAACACCTGACTCTGCCAATAGCTCTTTTCCACACGGCGACTATTCAACAAAATCAAACGCTCAACACCCAACGTCACAATATCCGCAATCATACGCCGCAGCGCAATCGGACGCGGCAAAGCCAGAACCAGCGTTAAAGGCAACTTCGCAGGCGGCGGCATATCGAGAACAATTTGATTCAACGTCACCGCATCAGGCGTGACCTCTGTAATCTGTGCAATGCCTTTCAAACCGTGACGCACACCAACTTTAATCGAATCGCCCACCTTCAAATCTAAGGTTTGATAAATATGCTTTAAACGACGAGGATCAGTAATGACAGCTTGTTGATCTGGTTGACTACCTTGAATATCAGTCGGTTCTAAAAGCAGTAAATTCATATTGTTATTAACTTCATCTTAATGCTTGGTACAAACCGACTTCAGCATATCGTCGACTAGATCAAGCTGACGTTTGAGTGCACCTTGATTCGCATGCATTACAGCAAGCGCGGCATTTGCTGCATCTTCATATTGCGATTCACTCAGCAACCAATCCCGCCAAACTTGCATGACGGCATGTGCATCATTGACCTGAACCAAAGCACCAGCAGCTTTTAACAATTCGACAATCTGTGCAAAGTTAAACGTATGCGCTCCCATCACCACAGGCACGCCTAAACTTGCCGCCTCCAGCGGATTATGACCACCTGTTTCAGCCAATGAACCACCAACAAAAGCCATCTTGGACAATGCGTACCACGTCCACATCTCACCCATACTGTCAGCAAGAAAAACGGACGTCGTACCATTCACCGATTGATCAGCAGAGCGTCTTGTATAACGAAGACCTTGCTCCTCAATCAAAGCTGCCACCCGATCAAAACGCTCAGGATGACGCGGTGCAATGATAAGTAACGCACGCGGAAATTCGACATGGAGAGCTTTAAACGCGTTCAGAATCTCAAGTTCTTCAGGCTCATGCGTACTCGCAGCAAACAGCACAGGGCGACCATCTAACTGCCAATCTAGTTTAAGTTTTTTAGCCAGCTCCAGATTCGCTTCTGGCGCAGTGAGATCGAATTTCAAACTCCCGGTGACAGTGACTTTACTACCTGATGCACCCAAGCCTATAAAGCGATTTGCAGTATCCTGATCTTGTGCAGCAATGCGTGTGAGGTGTTCAAGCATTGGTTTAGTCAGGCTACTAAATTTGGCATAACCTTTCGCTGAACGCTCGGAAAGACGCGCATTCATCAGCATGGATGGAATCTTGCGTTGGTGCACAATCGCTAGCAAATTCGGCCAGATTTCAGTTTCGATGAGCAGCACCATACGCGGTTGATGAATATCGATAAACTCATTCATCAACTTCGCGGTATCAATTGGCAGGAAATGTTGTTCTAGCTGATTGTTTTGAATGTCTTTGGCAAATAGCGTTCTTACCCGCGCTGCGCCTGTTCGCGTGGTATTGGTTACCAACACAGGTAAACCCATATTCAGCAGATGTTGGATAATGGGTTGTGCGGCATTGGTTTCACCAACTGAAACAGCATGAATCCAAATGGGATTTTGGAGCTTCGCGGATGGAAGCTTACCGAAACGTTGCGCGACTTCAAGCTGATAATCAGGCTCATGCCGCGAACGTAGGAAAACACGCAGCCGATAAAGCTGCGCGATGATGGCGAGTAACAACGGATACCAAAAAGGCATCAAATTTGCTCCATGAAGTCAGAAACTTACAACCCCATCTTCAAACTAGCTTCAATAAACTTGTCCAAATCACCATCTAACACCGCGCCAGTATTCGATGTTTCCACACTGGTACGCAAATCTTTAATGCGTGAATCATCAAGCACATACGAGCGAATCTGGCTACCCCAACCAATATCTGACTTGGTCGCTTCCAGTGCTTGTTGTGCTTCACTGCGCTTTTGCAGTTCCAGCTCATACAATTTCGCGCGAAGCATTTTCCATGCACGATCACGGTTGGCGTGCTGACTACGTTCGTTCTGACAAGCCACCACAGTGTTCGTTGGAATATGCGTCAAACGTACCGCAGAGTCTGTTTTATTAATGTGCTGACCACCCGCACCTGACGCACGATAAGTATCGGTACGAACATCGGCAGGATTGATGTCAATTTCAATATCATCATCGATTTCTGGCGACACAAATACGGCAGAAAACGAAGTATGACGACGATTACCTGAGTCAAACGGTGACTTACGAACTAAGCGATGTACACCAGTTTCGGTACGCAGCCAACCAAAGGCATATTCGCCTTCGACACGAATCGTCGCGCTCTTAATGCCCGCAACCTCGCCGTCTGACTCTTCCATGATTTCTGCTTTGAAACCATGACGCTCAATCCAGCGCAAATACATACGCAGCAGCATCGACGCCCAATCTTGCGCCTCAGTACCACCCGAACCCGATTGAATATCCACGAAGCAATTACACGCATCCGCTTCGCCGCCAAACATACGACGGAATTCAAGCTGACCGACTTCGGCTTCGGCTGCATCCAGCTCACGTGTCACATCAGCGAGCAACTCTTCTTCATCGGCTTCCACAGCCAAATCCAGCATCGCTTGCGCATCATCGACTTGCGTGGTGAGATTATTGAGCACATTGACGACGGCTTCGAGCGCGCCTTTTTCTTTCGACATCGCTTGCGCGCGCGCAGCATCATTCCAGATCG
>JAGWUK010000255.1 GCA_028868455.1 Burkholderiales bacterium
CTGAATGAGGTGGTCTCGGTATGTAATTGCAATAGCAATTGCACGGCCTGTTGCCGCTGTTCTGGTTGATGGACCGCACGAATGGTCGTACCAGGATGCGTATCGCGTTCCCCGTTGATGCATTCCGGTAGTGGCAAGTTGTCGGGTATTGCAAAAACATGCCGCAAGCGTCTGGCCGCCGCCCTGGGACGGCGGTGTGCGATACGGATTAGGTGACGCAGTGGCAAGTTCACATTCGTCTTCCAACAAACCAGACCGGCTGGCGGCGCAGGATGTCTGCATCGCTCCCTCGCCGGAATTCGATCGGTATTTCACGGGACTCGCAGCTATTAGGTCCGTGCGGCTTTCCTGAAAATTCTACCTTTGAGGTATGGCATGGAGGACAGCGCATCAAGAATGCGGCGCATGCAGTGATCAGGTTCAGCCTTACTGGAATAATTGTGTCAGTCCTTTTTTCATTAAAGCCGACTATGCGTTGAAGCGATTGTTTTATATCAAGCTAATCACGCCGCCAGTGCGCTTTGTCTGTCCGAAAATGGCTAGAAGATATCAGGGTACTGGCGTATAAAGTCTCATAACGATAGTAAAGTAGTTCGCCGTCATTTTGTTGCTGGGAGGCACAGATTTAACTCTCCGTTGCAATTCGCGGCGCATCGCAAAGAATGAAGCAAATATGCAAAATAGTGAAGAATTAATGAGTAACGACCAGCGGTATTATCGCGCTTTGGAAGCACGCGATAGTCGCTTTGATGGCGTATTTTTTACCGGCGTGAAAACGACCGGTATTTATTGTCGCCCGGTATGCACGGTTAAAACTCCGCGCGCATCGTCTTGCTTGTTCTTTAGTACTGCAGCCGCGGCGGAAGCGGCCGGTTTTCGCCCCTGCCTGCGCTGCCGTCCCGAGTTGGCACCGTATGCGATTCAGCAAAATCTGGCGCACGCCGTCTGGCAAAAAATTGCCGACGGCGCTTTAAACGAAGCCAGTCTGGAAACTCTGGCCGGGCAAGTCGGCTTGTCTTCGCGTCAATTGCGCCGCGTCATGCTGCAAGAGTTCGGCGTCACGCCGGTCGAGCTGGCACAAACGCAGCGCCTGTTGTTCGCCAAAAAACTTTTGCAGGAAACCAGTCTGGGCATGGCCGAGATTGCCTATGCCGCCGGCTTTGGAAGTGTGCGCCGTTTCAATGCCTTATTTGCCGAGCGTTATCACATGGCGCCAGGCTCCTTGCGACGGGCGGTGCTTCCTGATGGTGATGGCGTCACCTTGCGACTGGCGTATCGTCCGCCTTTTGCATGGGATGCCGTGACGGCTTACCTGGCTGGACGGGCGATGCCCGGTCTGGAAGCCGTCATACAGGAAAACGGACAAGCGGCCTATGTGCGCAGCGTCCGGCTGGAAGGTTTGCAAGGCTGGTTGAAAGTGACGCATTTGCCGGAGAAAAACCAGCTGGCGCTGGAAGTCGCGCCGTCTTTGACGCCAGTCCTGATGCCATTAATGGCGAAAGTGCGCCAGCAATTCGATCTGGAAGCCAATCCTGCCGTGATACAAGCCGCGCTGGAACAGGATGGTTTACTGGCTGTTCCTATCCGTGACTATCCAGGCTTGCGGGTGCCGGGCGCATTTGACAGTTTTGAACTGGCGATGCGGGCAGTGCTGGGGCAGCAAGTCAGCGTAGCCGGGGCGACGACGGTGGCGGGGCGTCTGGTGCAGCGCTTCGGCGATGCATGTGCAACACCATATGGTGGGGTGAGCCACCATTTTCCGACGCCGCAACAGATTCTTGCTTTGCCGCTGGATGATCTTGCGGGCATAGGCATTCCCGGTTCGCGTGCGGCGACCTTGCACAATCTCGCGGGTTTTGCCTTGCAGGGTGGCTTGCAAAGACAGGCCAGCGCGAGCGTAGAAACAACCGTCGCTGCGCTGAAAAGCGTGAAGGGTATAGGCGAATGGACTGCACAATACATCGCCATGCGCGCTTTACGTTATCCGAATGCGTTTCCGGCAGGCGATCTTGGTTTGCAAAAAGCCGCAGCCCGCCTGAGCGCACCGGCCAGCGAAAGGCTCAATGAAAAACACTTATTGCAGCTCGCGCAAGCATGGTCGCCGTGGCGTGCTTATGCGGCGCTATGGTTGTGGCAATCGTTAACTTCTGAGGCATGACATGAAATATACCTATCTCTCCACGCCGGTTGGCCGATTGTTGCTGGCTGCCAGCGAACAAGGTCTGGCTGGCGTGTATTTTGAAGAACATCAACATTTCAAAGGCAGCACAGGCTGGCAACAGGAGGCATCACACCCTGTGCTGATCGCTGCATCCGAACAATTGAACGCCTATTTCGCCGGACAGCGCCGCGTGTTTGATGTGCCGCTGGATCTCAGTGCCGGCACCGCCTTTCAGCAAGCCGTCTGGCGCGCATTGCTGACGATTCCTTTTGGGCAAACCGAAAGTTATGCAGGACTGGCAAAAATGTTGCGAAATCCGCAGGCGGTCCGCGCCGTCGGCGCCGCCAACGGACGTAACCCGGTTTCCATCATCGTTCCCTGCCATCGTGTCATCGCCAGTAATGGCGCCCTGACCGGATATGCAGGCGGAATCGCCAATAAACAACGGCTACTGCAACTGGAGGCAGAACTGGATGGAAATAGAAACGCAATATGGATGCGCCCTGCAGCCTGAAAGTAGTCGGAAAGCCGCATGAATATTGGGGCTTTAGTCGAAAATGACGGCGATGCTGCTTGCCCAAACTTTGTGCAGGCAAGAGCATGGCAGAAGATCAACACGGTGCAAATTAATATCATTTAAACCATTTTGGTGCAATGCACAAAAAGTGCTTGACCTTTGAAAATCTTCGCGTAGAATTGCAATTGTTGCGGTGCACCATTAAAAATTGTTCCAATGGACGGCGCTGCCATATTTGTTAATTCCATCTACCGGAGAATGCCATGTACACCACACCAGAACAATTTATCGCCGCCACTAAATCCAACCTGGAAGCGCAATTTGCTTCCCTGACAGCTTTGAACAAAAAAGCATTCGAAGGTCTGGAACAGCTGGTTTCCCTGAACGTCAATGCTGCTAAAGCAACGATCGAAGAAGGTACTGCTGCTGCCAAACAACTGGTTGCCGCAAAAGATGCACAAGAATTCTTTTCGTTGACAGCCGCACAAGCGCAACCAAGCGCAGAAAAAGCATTGGCATACGGTCGTCATCTGGCCAGCATCACTTCTGCTACTCAGCAAGAATTCACTAAAGCTGTTGAAGCGCATATCGCTGAAACAAATGCGAAAGTTGTTTCCCTGATCGACGAAGTCACAAAAAATGCACCTGCTGGTTCCGAACAAGCTGTGACAGCTTTGAAATCTGTTGTTGGCAACATCAACGCAGGTTACGAACAACTGTCCAAAACAACGAAACAAGCTGTGCAAACTCTGGAAGACAACCTGACTAAAGCTACTCAGCAATTCACACAAGCTGCTGAAAAAGCGACAGCCAAGAAAAAATAAATCCCGCAATTCAGGATATCGGCAATATCAGATATTCTGAAGCAGGTAAAAAGGCTCTCATGCGAATGAGAGCCTTTTTTGTATTGGCGACTGTCACTTCGGTTTTGATTTTACTCAGCACAATCCGGATAACCGACAAGTTGCTTCCGCAAAACGAAGCCTTCACCGGTGTTGAGGAAGCTTCTTAGCCAGGGACGTCCACCACTTCGGCAGGCAATATGTCGTCTGAATTTCAGATGACTATCGTGCGCCTTAATCAAAAGCGCCCTGATGTTGCAAGGACGCTTTGGCATCGTTCCTCCAGCGATACGTGATGAACGTCGAATTAATGCAAGCTGATAATCAATAACCCGGTCAAAGGATCTCTACGGCAAGTGATGGCTTGTTTTCTGCCACTGTCGGCTGCGTGATCCGTTGTGTCGCCATTGACCGGAAACATGGGTGGCAGCCGGAAAGCCTGCGATTTGTTGACCGGAGCCAGATGGCCGTGCCTGGAACTCATACGGAAGGTTTCTATCATTTTGCGCAAGTTGTTGGCCTCTTGCATAAATGCGCCAGACGAGTCTTCCAGTTGTTCGCGTGCCAAGGCGGCCTGTTGATGCGTGTTGCCGTGTTGCTGCACGGCGCCTTTCATCGCATTGATATTGCTAGCCCGGCCAGTGTCCGGAGAAGTAATGCTGTGCATGAATTGCGTCACGTTTTCGACCGAAGACATAATTTGCTCCTTGTTCATTCCTGTATACATTCCAATAGATTCTTCACGCCGACTTCTGTCTGCGGCGGCAACTTTGGCATCTGCCAACAGAACATGCTGATGGGCTTCATGCAGTTGTTGATTCATCAAAGCGACATTGCCGTGCAAGGTACGTAGCGCTTCCAATACGGCCTTGAGTTCGATATTGCAGCCAGTGGCGTTCGGGCCGGACAAATCGAGCAGACCGGCTTCCTGCAATTTCGTATTTGCCTTGTTCAAGGGTTGGATCAAGGATTTGCGGATAACAAGGTAACTTAGCCCGCAACCGACAACACCCAGCAATGGCAGCGCACCGCCAAACCCGATGAAAGCCTGCCTGGCATTCCATGCATATAAAGCTTGCAATGCAAACAGCAGCGCGAACCCGCCAAGAAGCATCGCGACTTTATATTTAAAAGGAATATTTTCCAGCGCACGGATTTTCCGGAGAAAAGACGGCCTCTGGATTTTCCCTGCCACGATTTCCATCCTGCATTCGCCGTTGCGCATGGATTCATAGGCACATTCTGCCAATTCAATTTGCTCGCGCGAAGGCTTGATGGCAATTGCCGTATAGCCTATGGTTTTTCCGTTTTCAAGCAAGGGGGCAATATTGGTCTCGACCCAATAAAAATCCCCGTTTTTGCAGCGATTTTTAAGCATGCCTGTCCAGGATTTCCCTTGTTGCAAGGTATGCCATAAGTCGGCAAACACTTCGCGCGGCATCGATGGATGACGTACCAGATTGTGCGACGCACCGAGCAATTCTTCGCGGGTAAAGCCGCTGACGTTTAAAAAATCGCGATTGACGTAAGTGATGTTGCCATCAAGGTCGGTTTTTGAAACAACGGTCTCGACGTCTCTCAGCGTATATTCGACTAATGTCGTTGGTTGATTGTTGCGCATGATGTTCTCCCTCAGTATTCAATTCGTTTTGTTGGACTGAATGTTGTTCCGGCTCAGGGAGTTCACCGTGGCATCGACTGCTTAGTTGCTGCACGAAAATGGGTGCTGGCAATGCGGTGCATCATGCAAACGTGGTGAAGGCTGAGTGGAATACGAGGCGGGATGAGGCCATTTGAGTCGCGATCCACAGCAAATAAAAAGGGTGTGGTGCGATTGCTTTGCTACGATGCC
>JAGWUK010000256.1 GCA_028868455.1 Burkholderiales bacterium
CTTTTATGGCATCTGGCCAAATAGCCAATTAGTCAAAGTCATGATTGCGCAATATATTTTAAAAACAGGCTGGGAAGTCGTGATGACGCCGGTTACGTACAAAGTCGTCGCTTTTCTCAAGCGCAAGGAAAATGAAGACTTTTACGACAGGCATACGGATTTCAGCCCATTCAAGCTCAAGACATGAACGAAATACCTTCCTTTCAGCAAAGGGGAAAATTGGTCATGTTTTTAAAATAGCATTAATTGAGTTGATTTACTGCCATTTGGCCAGAAGATTTAAAGTTTTAGCAGAATCTTCCGTATTCATCGGATATGCGCCACTAACTGAGCTCCGATGTCATGCTGCCATTGAAAGTACTACGATTTTTTGGACAGGTTCCACAACAGCAATTACCTTCTCCCAAGATAGTTGCTGCATCGGCACGTTCTTCACACACAAGTCCGGCCAGCGAAGAATTAAGCTGGCCGGATATTGAACGTCGCAATATTGCGGATCGACGTCAAAAAGACAGGCGAGACAAGCAACAAGCCATTTTGCTGGAAACCCGTAAAACTCAAGGGCGCAGGCGCTCGCCCGGACGCCGGATCACAGATGATTACAATGCATCACCACATTCGGTGCACATTTCCATTCAAGGCTGATTCATCCTCGCTGCGTGTCATCACGGTGATTAGCCGCGATCCATCATTTATCCAGACGTTCTATACCGAGCAACTTGAGCACATATTTTTCATAAATTGGCTCAGATGTGCCGGCTTTCATTTTGTGCATAAAATACTTCTCGAAAGCAATTTTTGCCAAATGTACCCATTTGCCTTTTTTGAACCAGTTGACATTGCGAGGCGGAATTTGAGGCAAAGCCACAAATGCGGCACCTGTGTCGCCCATATCTGCAAGGCAAATCGCGTTCCAGCTACCTTTTGCTGTGGCCTCTTTTCCGGCGATGTCTGCTGCGATGTTGTGCACAATCGCGGTGACCATGGTTTCGATCATGTAACCAGTTTTCGGCGCACCGGTTGGAACAGGCGTGACCTCGACGGGGGGAATGGCGATGCAAACGCCGGCTGAAAAAATATTGCGGTATTTTTTGCTGCGCTGATGCTCATCGACAAAAACAAAGCCCCGTGGATTGCAAAGACCTTCGACAGCGGCAACCGGATCAACGCCACGGAAAGATGGGAGCATCATGCTGAATTTGAAAGGCAATTCATGCTCTTTCTTCAGATTACCGGCGTCATCCATTTCGCTGACAAACATTTTTCCGTCTTCAACGCGCGTTGTTTTGGCATTGGTAATCCACTTGATGTCGTTATTGCGAAATTCGCTTTCCAGCATAGACTTGGAATCGCCAACGCCTCCCAAACCCAGATGCCCGATATACGGTTCGCTTGTCACATAGGTGATAGGAACTTTATTGCGCAACTTCCGGCGTTTCAGATCCGTATTGAAAATAAACGCAAACTCGTAGGCGGGACCAAAACACGATGCTCCCGGCATGGCGCCAATAATGACGGGGCCGGGTTCTTGTAAAAATTTCTGGTACTCCTTGTACGCATGTTCAGCGTGGTCCACGGAACAGATGGATTGCGTAAACCCATTTAATGGCCCGGCGCCAGGTATCTCATCGAATGCCAATTTGGGGCCAGTCGTGATAATCAGATAGTCGTAATCCACACTACTTCCATCAGCCAGTGTCAATTTATTTTGGTCAGCGAGCAATTGCGTGACAGGTTGTGCGATGAAGTTGATTCCTTTTTTTTCCAGATGAGGACGTATCTGAAAGGTAATCGTTTCACGATCGCGCCAACCGACGGCTACCCACGGATTGGAAGGAACAAATTGGAAAAAATCGACCGCGTTAATCACGGTAATGCTGTGTGCTTTATCTAACTTCTCACGCAGTTCGTACGCCGCTGGCATGCCGCCAGTGCCTGCTCCTAAAATAACGATGTGTGCCATGGTGTCTCCTCCAATATTGTCATCATCAAAATGTATTTGCTTACGTCGTTTACTCGCAGTGCCTAGTTTTTCGGCGGTAGCAAACTCTTTGCCCATTTCAGTATCTGCTCGGCCGGCATCACACCGCTCTGGCGACCTAGCTCACGCCCACCAAGAAACAGCATCAAGGTGGGAATACTTCGGATGCCATAACGCTGACTTGCCTGCGGAGCGGCATCACTGTCGACTTTTACGAACCGTAACTGCGGCGCCTTCGCTGCCGCTTCGGCAAATTGCGGTGCCATCATGCGGCAGGGGCCACACCACTCCGCCCAGAAATCAACCAGTACCGGCAATTCAGTCTGTGCCAGAAATTTTGGCAACGCCTGATCACTCACCGCGACAGGCTCTGGCGCCATCAGCGCATGGGCGCATTTCCCACATACTGGCGCATCGTTGAGACGTTGCTTCGGTATCCGGTTCGTTGCGCCGCAGGCAGGACAGACGAGATGCATGATCAGACTCCCTGTTTAAATCCCAGTTTACGCATGATGCTTTCCATCAGGCACCATTTTGTGATTCCACTCTGAAGCAGATTGACACCGACAAATGCGGTGAATGCCAACCACCATTGCGTTACAAAAATCGGGCTGCCCGGAATCCCCAGCGCCAGACTCAGCAGAATGAAAAAACCTGCGATGATGCGAACCATTTGCCAACTAGTCATGATGTTGCTCCTCAAAGTAAATTAAGACGAAGTGGGTGAATATTTTTTTTGATAGGCGATGAAATACAGCAGTGGGATAACGACCAGTGTCAACAAAGTTGAAACGAATATCCCAAAGATCAATGAGATCGCGAGGCCGTTAAATATCGGGTCGTCAAGAATGAAAAATGCGCCCAGCATGGCTGCCAGTCCTGTCAGCGCAATCGGCTGTGCGCGTGTTATCGCTGAACTGACAATGGCTTCCTTGAATGGCATGCCGTCGGCGACTTGCAAGTGAATAAAATCAACCAGCAAAATCGAGTTACGGACGATGATGCCAGCCAGCGCAATCATGCCAATCATGCTGGTCGCCGTGTATTGCGCACCCAGCAAGGCGTGTCCGGGCATCACACCAATGATGGTGAGCGGGATTGGTGCCATGATGATCAACGGTGTCAGATACGAGCCGAATTGCGCTACCACCAATAAATAAATCAGGATCAGCCCGACCCCATAGGCCGCGCCCATGTCACGGAAAGTTTCGTACGTGACCTGCCATTCACCATCCCATTTCAAGCTATAACCGCGATAAGGATCCGATGGCGCATGAATGAAAAATTCTTCAAGCTTTCCACCTTCTGGCGTCTGAATTTTTGCAATATCCGACCGCATGCCGAACATGCCGTACAGAGGACTGTCGATCGCTCCCGCCATATCGCCGACGACATAATTGACAGCCATACCGTCTTTATGAAACAAAGGTTGTTCACGTACCGTATCACTGATGCTGACGAGCTCACGGATAGGGACGATTTTTCCCTCTGCCGTTTTGACGCCTAGTGCCAACAGCGTGTCCAGATTTCCCTGATCGGCAACTGCCAAATGAAGGTTGGCCGCGACCGGATATTTACTTTCGTCGTGCAGATACGCAGCGGCATCGCCTGTTAAGCCAGCACGTAACGTTGCGACGATCGCCGACTGCGCTACGCCCAATAACGATGCCTTGCGCCGATCAACAATCAGCAATTTGCGCGGTGCAGACACGATACTGCTGTCATCGGCGTCAACCACACCAGGCGTTTTTTCAAATACAGCGCGCACCGCTTTAGCAGTCTGACGGCGACCTTCATCGCTGGGTCCATAAATTTCTGCAACGATCGGCGCTAACACTGGCGGCCCCGGCGGCACTTCAACAATTTTGACATTGGCAGAAAACCGCTTGCCGATCTCCTGCAATGCAGGTCGTACGCGGCTGGCAATGACATGGCTTTTTTCTGAGCGATGATGTTTATCGACCAAGTTAACCTGAATATCTCCGACTTCACCGCCTGAGCGCAGGTAGTACTGTCGAACCAGTCCATTGAAATTAATTGGCGCAGCGGTGCCGGCATATGCCTGGTAGTCTGTCACCTCCGGTACTGTCGCCAGATAAGCGCCCAGTTCGTGCAGGACCGCTGCCGTTTTTTCAAGCGGTGTTCCGGCAGGCATGTCGACAATCACCTGAAACTCGGACTTATTATCAAAAGGCAGCATCTTTAGCTGCACCAGCCCAAGCACTGGCAAAGCGATAGAAATAACGATCAAAATTGCTACTCCGGCGCCAAACTTGCGACGCTGGCGGCTACCGGATTTGTCATCCAGGAATGGCCTGAACAATCGTTGAAACAGCGGTGCCAGTTTGCTGGCAAGGTGGCTGCCGCCATGATTTCCATGCTTCATCCAGATCCGTGCAAGCCAAGGCGTCACAATGAAAGCGATGGCAAGCGACAACAACATTCCCATACTGGCATTGATTGGAATAGGGCTCATATACGGCCCCATCAGACCACTGACAAATGCCATAGGCAACAACGCGGCGATCACGGTCAAGGTGGCCAGAATCGTTGGGCCACCTACTTCGTCAACCGCGCCGGGTATGATTTCTGTCAGCGTTTTATCGGGATGCAGCGCCTGATGCCGATGAATATTCTCGACGACGACAATGGCGTCATCCACCAGAATGCCAATAGAAAATATCAAAGCAAATAGGGAAACCCGATTCAGCGTAAAGCCCCAGGCCCATGAAGCGAACAAGGTTACTGTCAATGTCAAAATAACGGCAGTACCAACGATCGCCGCCTCTCTGCGCCCGAGCGCCAGAAAGACCAAAGCCACAACGGAGGCAGTCGCAAATAAAAGTTTCTGAATTAACTTCTGCGCCTTGTCATTTGCAGTCTGTCCGTAATTGCGCGTGGTACTGACCTCGACATCTGCCGGTATCACGGTGTTTTTCAGAATGGCGGCGCGTGCAACAACCGCATCAGCAACTTCTACCGCATTTTGCCCCGGCTTTTTAGTGATTTGTATTGTTACAGCAGGATACTCCGCTGCACCAGGTCCAGCTTGGCCATGCCATACGTAACGCGCGGCAGGTAACGGTCCGTCTTCGACTTTAGCAACTTC
The DNA here is from genome assembly GCA_028868455.1 of Burkholderiales bacterium. Taxonomy (GTDB): domain Bacteria; phylum Pseudomonadota; class Gammaproteobacteria; order Burkholderiales; family Burkholderiaceae_D; genus Undibacterium. Next base: position 5,091 of record JAGWUK010000256.1, read on the forward strand.
GCTCAGAAAGATAGGTTTTCCATTTCGAACGCCGACAATCAAATCGGCAACAGCGCGGGCGTCGTGCAAAAATGGACCGGTTTCAATGGCAATGTTTTGGTTACCGGCTGTCATGTCCCCGGTCGGCGACCCGAGATTGGCGGAGGTCAGGCTGCTTTGCAAATCCATGACACTTAAACCATTGGCTGCCAGCTTAGCCGGATCAAGCTCAATATTGACGGCACGCCCTGGACCGCCGATGGTACTGACTTCACGCGTACCTTTTACCCGCTT
>JAGWUK010000257.1 GCA_028868455.1 Burkholderiales bacterium
GTGCTACAGCTTTAAGTATGTCTGAACGCAATCCTACAATTGATATTGCCAAAGGACTGGGGATTATCCTGGTGGTGCTCGGGCATAACTGGATCGTCGCGCATGAGCACGGTGAGCTGTTTCGCGTGATTTTTTCGTTCCACATGCCTTTGTTTTTCTTTTTGTCAGGCGTGGTGCTGAAAGGCAGCGATAGTTTTCGGCAGTTTGCTTTTCATCGCGCCGACACACTGCTAAAACCGTATCTGCTCGTATTGAGTACTTGGGGCTTAGCCAGAATCGTGTTGGCTTCAGTGCCGATCGTTCCGTATTTTCTTGGCTTGTTGTATGGCACCGGATATACGATAGAGTGGGTTCCACTCTGGTATTTACCCCATTTGTTTATTGCCTTGCTGGTAAGTTGGTGTTTGTTGCGATGCGCGGGTGATTACGCCGGGAGTCGAAGAGTTATGTTGGCAATGGCATTGATCAGCTTACTGGTTGGCATTCTGACACGCAACGCTTTGGCAAGTTTTGATCCGCAAAAACTGGATATGCTGAATCACCTGGTGGGCAACAAAGAGAATGTGTTTCCCGGCCTTCCGCTGAGCATCGATTTGCTGGGATTCAGCCTCGCTTTTATCCTGAGCGGCTATGCCTTTAAAGAATATGTTTTCAGATTTCGTTTCAGGATTGGATATTTCATTGCCGCTCTGGTCGCTTTTTCCGCATTGCATTTCAACTTTGACGAAACCATAGACTTGCATATGCGTCAGTACGGCGTCTTCTGGATTGCAACGAGCCAGGCGGCGTTGGGCATATACCTCAGTTTGTCTATTGCAGCTTTGCTCCAGGGCTTGTCAAAACTGGCGGCAATGCTGGCGTATATTGGTGCTGGCAGTCTGTTTATCCTGATCTTTCATTCCTGGATGGAGTGGAAAGTATTCAATATTTTAGAAAAATTACATCATCAGGCAATGTTGAACGGCATGTTGTCTCTTCTCGTGGGGATTGCCGGTCCTTTGCTGTTGTTGGCCTTGGTGCGAAAGCAGGCCATTTTGTCCCGGCTATTGTTGCCTGCTAAAAAGAAACCATCCTGAAGCAAGATTCCTGCACATCATCGCAACGTCATATTGCCAGGTTATTATGATGCGCACAGATCAGTTTTCATTCGGCTTGTTTGCAAAACGACACTAACGACAAAATTTCGTGTCAGACGAATGAAAAAGAGGCTTGTCGCGGTGCCAACAGAAAGAATTGCATGCCAGTTCGCTCCTTAAATTGCGTATTTTTATAGCAAGTTAACTTAGTAACCCAACTTTACTAAGCATCAGAATGCACTATAGTGTGACTGAGTCATTGTCTTCATTGCATGAAACGGATATTTATCTTCGTCCCAAGTTTCGAATCAAGTCTTCTATAAGATATAATATGGAAGTATTTTGAAAGCTTGATGTCACATAATGACATACCGCTTTTTTCAATTTTGCAGCAACAGCGAGCCGAGCACATGGCCGATTCCAAAAAAACGCATCCTCATCCAGTAAGTGAGTTTTTCATCCAGGGTTTAACCAGCGATGGCAAACAATTTCGCCCCAGCGATTGGGCGGAGCGTCTTTGCGGCGCCATGTCCTGTTTTCGTCCGGACGCAGGGCGTCATGCTCACTTGCAATATTCCCCCTATGTCAAACCGATTTTGCTGAATGGTGTGCGATCCGTCGTTGTCAATGAAGCTATTCGAGAAATCGAACCTCTGGCCTACCATTTCGTTCTGAGTTTTGCAAAAGACAACGATTTGCAAATTATCGATGCCTGTTTGCTGCCGGATGAACCTGCAGCGGATCAATAATTCATACTCCCGGATGCAGCACGTCTGCGGCATCCTCATCTTGTTTGTCCAATCCTGAAAATGCCTGTATGACTTGCTGGCGCAACCAGCGGTTTGCCGGATCGTTTTCTACATTCTGATGCCAGTACAAATACACATCCCATGATGGCATGGGCAAGGGCAGGGGCAAAATCTGATTGTCGAATTGCTGGTTGGCAATGCGCGCGTAGGCTTCTGGCATGGTCAGCAATAAATCGGTCTGACTGACGACGCGACAGGCCGCAAAATAATGCTGGCAACGCAGCCGTATGCGTCTCTGCAAGCCCAGTCTGCTTAATTCAAAATCTTCCAGACCCATGCCTTTGCGACGAGAACTGGCGAGAATATGTTCAGCTTGCAGATAGATATCCAGATCAAGGGTCTCTTGTATTGCAGGATGTCCGCGCCGCGCCAATACCACGGTGTTGTCTGCAACAATTTTTTGTCGCCGGATTTCATTCGGCAAAGGCAGCAGCATGTCGATGGCCAGGTCCAGCGTGCCGGCTCCGAGTTCGCTGACGAGTTCACGGCGCTCAACCTGAATTGCCGCCAGATTGATTTGCGGTGCCTGCGCTGTGATGCTTTCCAGCAGTGGCGGTAACACTGTGGATTCCAGTACATCCCGCAATGCCAGATTGAATTGTTTGCTGGCCAGCGCCGGATCGAATTTTCCGGTATCTGCCAGCGTCACTTCTAGGCCGCGCAAGGCTTGGCGCACAGGCTCGATGATGCTGCGCGCCAGCGGCGTAGAGACCATAGCATGCCCTTGCCGCACAAACAGCGGGTCATCAAATAATTGTCGCAAGCGATTTAAGGCGTGGCTGATCGCTGGTTGCGTCAGATTCAGCTGCTGGCTGGCGCGCGTCACGCTGCCCTCGGTATAAATTGCCTCGAACACAGTGAAAAGATTCAGATCTACTCTGGATATATGCATGAAATTTATTGAGTTGGATAATAACTATTCATTTGATAAATTATAGTCCTGCCGATACTATGAAGTCATCCGATTCACAGGCATTGAGGAAAAGATGGCACAAATTTATCTGGTTCGACATGGTCAGGCTTCTTTCGGAAGTCAGAATTACGACCAGTTGTCCGACCTTGGTCTGCAGCAGGCGCAGCATCTGGGGCGCTGGTGGGCCGCCCGCGATCTGGCTGTTTCACGCGTCGTGACCGGCGATCTGAAGCGGCATCAGCAAACGGCACAGGCCTGTATTGCAGAATTACGCGGTCAGGCTATGGATGCGCTCGACACCGGGCTGTGGCAGGCCGATGCCGGATTCAATGAATACAACCATCATGAAGTGCTGGCCAGACATGTGCCTGCGTTCGATGATCCTGCCGCCGTAAAACATTTTCTGATGCACACACCGAATGGCAAGCAGGCTTTCCAGGATATTTTTTCTCAGGCGATTACACGCTGGATGTCAGGTAATTTCGATGCCGAGTACAGCGAAACCTGGCAGGCATTCCGTCAACGTTGCGTGGCCGCGTTACAGCGCCAATTGCAAGAGTCGGATACTTTTAAAAACATTGTGATTTTTACTTCTGGCGGCACGATTTCTGCGCTGTGCCAGCATGTGCTGCGCTTCCCCGATGAACGTTTTGCCGAATTGAACTGGTCGCTGGTGAACAGCGCCGTGACACGCTTTCATGTGCAACCGGCGACAGCAGAAAAACCGCATCGACTGGCGCTGGCCTATCTGAATAATTTTGCGCATCTGGAACAAACCAATAATCCCAAAAACATCACTTACGTATAGGACGAGAAATGACTGACCTGTTTGATTTAAGCGGCAAAATCGCCTTGGTTACCGGAGCCAGTCGTGGCATCGGCGAAGCTGTCGCCAAAACGCTGGCCGCGCGTGATGCAACCGTGATCGTTTCCAGTCGCAAGGCTGAAGCCTGCGAAGCCGTGGTGGCAGCAATTAACGCTGCTGGCGGCAAGGCCGAGGCGCGTGCCTGTCACATCGGCGAGATGGCGCAAATCGATGCCCTGTTTGCCGACATTGTTGCCGCACATGGCCGACTCGATATTCTGGTCAACAATGCTGCGACCAATCCGCATTTTGGCCACATCACCGAAACCGACGTCAGTGCATTTCAGAAAACCGTTGACGTCAATATTCGCGGCTATTTTTTCATGTCCAGTGCGGGCGCTAGGCTGATGGCAAAACATGGCGGCGGCAGCATCATCAACGTGGCTTCAGTCAATGGCGTGATCCCGGGGGCGATGCAAGGCATTTATTCCATCACCAAGGCAGCCGTCATTGCGATGACCAAATCCTTCGCACAAGAATGCGCACCGATGGGCGTGCGGGTAAACGCCTTGCTGCCAGGTGCGACCGATACCAAGTTTGCCTCGGCCTTATTTCACAATCCGGTGATTCTGGAAAAAGCGTTGACCCGCATTCCGATGAAGCGCATCGCCGAGCCCGACGAGATGGCCGGCACCGTGTTGTACCTGGCGTCGAACGCATCAAGCTATACCACCGGCGCCTGCATCAATGTTGATGGCGGTTATCTGGTGAGCTGATGGTCGCAACGTATTGATACGCGACGGTTCACATTAAACAAAATTTATCTGGATTTTTTACCGAAAATCGCGCACCGCGATTTCAAAAAAGGGAGTCATCATGGATTTTCAATACAGCCAAAAGGTCAAGGATTTGCAGGCACGTCTGACTGCATTCATGGACCAGCATATTTATCCGAACGAAGCCACGTTTTTCGGCGAAATCGCTGCAAACCGCAAGGCGGGCGATGTCTGGGTGCCGACCAAGATTGTTGAGCAGCTCAAAGCCAAAGCACGCGAAGCCGGTTTGTGGAACTTGTTTTTACCGGAATCCGACAAGGGCGCAGGTCTGACCAATCTGGAATACGCGCCATTGTGCGAAATCATGGGACGGTCCCTGTGGTCGGCGGAGGTCTTCAATTGCTCGGCACCGGACACCGGCAACATGGAAGTGCTGGCACGTTACGGCACACCAGCACAACAGGAGCAATGGCTGAAGCCTTTGCTGAATGGCGAAATCCGTTCTTGCTTTGCGATGACCGAGCCAGCTGTGGCGTCGTCCGATGCCACTAATATCGAAGCATCGATCGTGCGCGACGGCGATGACTATGTGATCAACGGGCGCAAATGGTGGTCGTCCGGCGCCAATGATCCACGCTGCAAAGTATTTATCTTCATGGGAAAAAGCGATCCGCAAAATGAAAATCGCCATAAGCAGCAATCCATGATCATCGTGCCGCGCGATACGCCGGGCGTGACGATTTTGCGCGCATTGCCGGTGTTCGGTTATGACGATGCGCCGCATGGTCATGGCGAAGTGTTGTTTGAAAACGTGCGCGTGCCAGCATCGAATATGCTGCTGGGTGAAGGCCGCGGTTTTGAAATCGCGCAGGGACGTCTCGGACCTGGTCGCATTCACCATTGCATGCGATTGATCGGCCTGGCAGAGCGCGCGCTGGAAGATATGTGCAAACGCTCTTTGAGCCGCGTGGCATTTGG
>JAGWUK010000258.1 GCA_028868455.1 Burkholderiales bacterium
CGATTTGCGATTGTTTTCCACGTTCAGTTTTGGATTCGCAGCCGGATGACATTTTTATCGGCACGCCACCGCTGGCATTTACGTTTGGACTGGGCGGCTTGCTGCTGTTTCCGCTGCGGATTGGCGCCACCGCTGTTTTGCTGGAAAAGCTGTCGCCGGAAACTTTATTAAAAGCGATTGCCGATTTCCATGCCACTGTCTGCTTTACTGCCCCGACGTTTTATCGCCAGATGGCGATGATCGCGAAGAACTTTGATTTGTCCAGCCTGAAAAAAACCGTGTCGGCTGGCGAAGCCTTGCCTGTGTCCACGCGCGAAGCCTGGCGGCAGGCAACTGGTCTGGTGATGATCGATGGCATAGGTGCGACGGAAATGTTGCACATCTTTATTTCTGCTGCAGGTGATGAAGTACGCCCGGGGGCAACTGGAAAGCCGATTCCAGGCTATCAGGCCTGCGTGCTGGACGAAGACGGCCACGTCGCGCCACCAGGTGTGGTTGGCCGACTGGCGGTGAAGGGGCCAACGGGCTGTCGCTATCTGGCTGATGATCGACAAAAAAACTATGTGTTGAACGGCTGGAATCTGACCGGCGACGCCTATGAAATGGATGCCGATGGGTATTTCTGGTATCGCGCCCGCACCGATGACATGATTATTTCTGCTGGCTATAACATTGCCGGGCCAGAAGTCGAAGACGCTGTGTTGAAACATGCTGCTGTTGCCGAATGCGCCGTGGTCGGTGTGGCCGATGAAGAGCGCGGTCAGATCGTCAAAGCTTACGTCGTATTGCGACCGGAATTTACGGCGTCGCCAGCGCTGGCCAAAGAAATTCAGGATTACGTGAAAAACAGCATCGCCCCTTACAAATATCCACGCGCCATCGAATTTCGGGCGGTCTTGCCGCGCACTGAAACCGGCAAGCTGCAACGCTACAAATTGCGCGAAACCAACGAGATCACATCGGCAAATTGACATTGCCATTTTCGGGACACACTCCATGAATATTCTTTGCATAGGCGGCGGGCCTGCCGGTTTGTACTTCAGCCTGCTGATGAAGAAGCAAAATCCAGAACACCACATTGTCGTGGTGGAACGCAATCGTCCTTACGATACCTTTGGCTGGGGCGTTGTGTTTTCGGATCAGACGCTGGGCAATCTGGTGAATGCTGACGAACAGACGGCGCGCACGATTTTGCAGTCTTTTAATCACTGGGACGATATTGATACCCATTTCAAAGGACAGGTGGTGACGTCCGGCGGGCACGGGTTTTGCGGCATCGGACGCAAGCGGTTGCTGAATATTTTGCAGGCGCGTTGCGAAGAGCTGGGTGTGAAACTGTTGTTTGAAACCGATGTGGTCGATGATCAGGCGCTGGCGGAGCAATACCACGCCGATCTGGTGATTGCCTGCGACGGGCTGAACAGCCGCGTACGCACGCGCTATGAAGCCAGCTATCAACCGGATATCGACACGCGCAAATGTCGCTTTGTCTGGATGGGGACTAAAAAACTGTTTTCTGCTTTCACTTTCGCGTTTGAAGAAACTGAATTTGGCTGGTTTCAGGCACATGCCTATCAATACGATGGCGACACATCAACCTTTATCGTCGAGACGCCGGAAGAAGTCTGGCTCAAGGCCGGTATCGATAAAATGAGTCAGGACGAAGCGACGGCATTTTGCGAAAAAATATTTGCCAAATATCTCGATGGACAGGTGTTGATGACCAACGCGGCGCATTTGCGTGGCTCTGCGAACTGGATTAAATTCCCGCGCATTATTTGCAAGAACTGGGTGCACTGGAACGACATTGCCGGCAAGCAGGTGCCGGTCGTGCTGATGGGGGATGCCGCACACACGGCGCATTTTTCTATCGGATCAGGCACCAAGCTGGCGCTGGAAGATGCAATTGAACTGGCGCGCAGTTTTGAGCTGCACGGTCAGCAAGGCATGCATGCCGTCATGGAGGCTTATCAGCAATTGCGTGCAGTCGAAGTGCTGAAAATACAAAGTTCCGCCCGCAATTCAATGGAATGGTTTGAGAATGTGCAGCGCTATACAGCGATGGAAGCGCCGCAATTTGCCTATTCCATGCTGACGCGCAGCCAGCGTCTGTCGCATGAAAACTTGCGGCTGCGCGATGCAGCGTATGTGCGCAGTTTTGAGCAGTGGATCGCTGAACATGCGTACGCACAGGCGGGCTTGCCTATGCCGGTGACCAGGAGCGCGATTCCGCCGATGCTGACACCGTTTAAACTGCGCGACGTGGTGTTGAAAAACCGTATCGTGGTGTCGCCGATGGCGCAGTATTCAGCCGTGGATGGCGTGGCTGGTGATTATCATCTGGTGCACTTGGGGAGTCGCGCGATGGGCGGCGCAGGGTTGGTGTTCGCCGAGATGACTTGCGTTTCTGCCGATGCGCGCATCACGCCAGCGTGTCCGGGCATGTACACGCCTGAGCATACGGCGGCGTGGAAACGCATCGTGGATTTCGTTCACAGCAATACGGATGCAAAAATTGCCGTACAACTGGGACATGCCGGCGCTAAAGGTTCCACGCGCGCAGCCTGGGATGGCATCGATCAGCCATTGGAAGAGGGTAACTGGCCGTTGGTGTCAGCCTCGGTGCAACAATATTTGCCAGGCGTGTCGCAGCTTTCCAGAGAAGCCAATGCAGATGATCTGCACAGGATTTTGCAGGATTTCGTGAAAGCGACGCAAGCCGCCGATGCGGCGGGGTTTGACTGGCTGGAATTGCATTGCGCGCACGGGTATTTGTTGTCCAGTTTTATTTCTCCTTTAACGAATCAACGCCAGGACGAGTACGGCGGCTCGCTCGAAAATCGTTGCCGTTATCCGTTGCAGGTGTTCGCGGCAATTCGTGCCGTCTGGCCAGCGTCCAAGCCGATTTCGGTACGGATATCGGCGCACGACTGGGTCGAAGGTGGCATCACTCCAGACGATGCAGTGCAGATAGCGCGCCTGTTTAAGGCTGCTGGTGCCGATATGATGGATTGCTCATCCGGACAAGTCAGCAAGCTGGAGCAGCCAGTGTACGGACGCATGTTCCAGACACCATTTGCGGATCGGATTCGCAATGAGGCGCATATTCCCACGATCGCTGTTGGCGCGATTTTTGAAGCGGATCATGCCAACAGCATCATTGCTGCCGGGCGTGCCGATCTGTGCGCCATTGCCCGTCCACATCTGGCCGATCCTGCATGGACTTTGCATGAAGCGGCCAGGCTGGGTTACACCGACATGCCTTGGCCTAAGCAATATCTTGCCGGTAAATTCCAGATGGAACGCAATCTGGAAAGAGATAAACAAGTGGCCGCCGCCAGCGCAGGCTTGACGCCGCAGCAAATCGCCGCCCGTTTGCTGGAGGGCTGAACATGACGATGACAGCGTCAACCTTGGACGGAAAGCACGCCTTTGTCACCGGTGGCAGCAAAGGCATCGGACTGGCGATTGCTGCGGCTCTGCTCGACAGCGGCGCCTGCGTCACCATTGGCGGCCGTGACGAAGCCAGCTTGCAGGCTGCGCTTGCCCAGTTGCAATCGCGTGGCAAGATCAATTATGTGCTGCTGGATGTGACCGACAGTGCGCAACTTGTTCAGGCATTTGCCCATGCTGTCGTGCGTTTTGGTCGTGTCGATATCCTGATCAATAATGCCGGGCAGGCTGGCTCTGCGCCTTTTGGCAAGACCGATGCCGCTTTGTGGCAGCGCATGCTGGATGTCAATCTGAGCGGGACGTTTCACTGCACGCAGCAGGTTTTGCCCGATATGTTGCAAGCCGGCTGGGGTCGCATCGTCAATGTTGCCAGCACTGCGGGATTAACCGGCTATGCCTATGTGGCGGCTTATTGCGCAGCCAAGCACGGCGTGATCGGTCTGACGCGCGCGCTGGCACTGGAAGTTGCCACCAGGGGCGTGACGGTCAATGCGGTTTGCCCCGGCTATACAGAAACCGACATCGTCCACGATGCCATCGCCAATATTGTCGCCAAAACTGGGCGCAGCGCAGAACAGGCAAAAGCCGAACTGGCGGCAGGCAATCCGCAGAAACGTCTGGTACAACCGCAGGAAGTCGCCGATGCCGTGCGGTGGCTATGTATGCCCGCTGCCAGTGCGATGAACGGGCAGGCGATCGCCGTGGCGGGTGGTGAGCTGATGTAAGTGCAACAGTTTGATTGCAGCTGATAGAAGACAATGGCAGGGGAGTATAGGTGAAAATTGCCTCATTGCGCATATTCTGTCAGCGGTATCTTTGCATACTCCCCCGAGTATCGGTAATTGGGAAAACGATGAAAATAGATAACGAGCCAATTTACGATCTGGAAACCAGATTGACTCAGGATCATCATCAGTCGTTGCGACTGTGGCTGCGCATGCTGTCGTGCACGGTGATGATCGAAGCTGAAATTCGCACGCGTTTGCGTAATGAATTCGGCATCACCTTGCCGCGCTTTGACCTGATGGCGCAATTGGAGCGCCATCCCGAAGGGCTGCGCATGGGGGAGTTGTCCAAGCGCATGATGGTCACTGGCGGCAATATCACCGGCATCACCGATCAGCTGGAGCAAGAAAAGCTGGTCGTGCGCATGCCGGATTTAAAAGATCGTCGCGCTTACAGCGTCAAACTCACGCCAGCCGGTCGCCGTGCGTTCAAGCGCATGGCCGCTGTGCATGAAGACTGGATCGCAGAAATGTTTTCCGGCATGGCAGCGGAGCAAAAAAATCAGCTATTCGAATTACTTTCGCAAGTCAAAACCCATTTGAACACCCCGGCCACCGCGCTGGATACGTCTAAAGAACAGGATGCATCATGAAATATCTCCCCGGTCAGCCGCATCAGTTACCCGGCAATCGCGACCACCTCGCCACCTATGAAGCGCAACATTTTTATTTTGAAGTGGCCGCTGGCGTTGCCACCATTATTCTGAACCGGCCTGAGCGCAAAAACCCGCTGACCTTTGATTCGTATGCCGAGTTGCGCGATTTATTTCGTGCGCTGGCGTATGCCGACGATGTCAAAGCGATCGTCATTACCGGCTCAGGAGAGAATTTTTGTTCCGGCGGCGATGTGCATGAAATCATCGGCCCGCTGACGCAGCTTGATATGCCCGGCTTGCTGGCCTTTACCCGCATGACTGGCGATCTGGTCAAAGCCATGCGCGCTTGTCCGCAACCTGTTATTGCAGCGGTGGATGGCGTATGTGCGGGTGCCGGAGCGATCCTCGCGTTGTCGTCGGATATTCGTCTGGCCACGGCACGCAGCAAGACAGCATTTTTGTTTACCCGCGTCGGTCTGGCCGGTTGTGATATGGGCGCTTGT
>JAGWUK010000259.1 GCA_028868455.1 Burkholderiales bacterium
GTGAAAAAACCTACGAATACCGTTTCATGAGCGCCGATGGGCGCTATGTCTGGATGCACGACATGTTGCGCCTGATCCGCGATCCGGATGGCAATCCGGTTGAAGTCGTCGGCTCACTGACCGACATCACAGCCCGCAAGGAAATGGAAGCCGCCCTGCAAAAGAAGGGCGAAGAGCAGCAATCCCTGATTAAAAAACTGCAGGAAGCGCATGAGCAATTGCTGCAATCCGAAAAAATGGCGTCCGTCGGTCAACTGGCAGCAGGCATCGCGCACGAAATCAATAATCCGGTCGGCTTCGTCAATTCCAATATGGGCTCATTGCAAAGTTATGTCGGCAAATTATTTGAAGTCATCGACCAATACGAGGCTTTGCTGAAAACGGCGCCGCCATCGCCGGCGACCCTGGCGCAAATCAAAAAAATCCGCGAAGCGGCCGATCTGGAATTTCTCAAAGACGATGTCGAAGACCTGGTCAGAGAGTCGATGGACGGACTCAAGCGCGTCAAAGATATCGTGCAATCGCTCAAGGATTTTTCCCACGTCGGCGAAACCGACTGGCAAGAGGCAGATATTCATCAGGGTATCGACAGCACGCTCAATATCGTCAAAAACGAAATCAAATACAAGGCGACTGTCGTTAAAGAATATGGTCAGTTGCCGGCGATTAAATGCATTATTTCCCAGCTCAATCAGGTCTTCATGAATCTGCTGGTCAACGCCTCGCACGCCATCAAGGAAAGCGGAACCATCACTGTCAGCACCGGTTGTCAGAATGACTGGGTATGGATACGGATCAGCGATACCGGCTCGGGAATTCCACCAGAAAACCTGAATCGCATTTTTGAACCGTTTTTCACCACCAAACCGGTCGGCAGCGGCACCGGCCTTGGCCTGTCGCTGTCTTATGGCATTGTCAAAAAACATGGAGGACGCATCGACGTACAAAGCGAAGTCGGCAAAGGCACCAGTTTTACAGTGCATCTGCCGGTGCGTCAGGATAATCCCGCTTAATCAAGGCAGACTCAAAAATTTTTACCGCTGTAACGCTGGCGCGCAAACTCAATCGGAAGAACCCGCGCTGACCGCTACAACGCACACAATCTGAATGGTCGCACCTATGCAAAATGATGATCTCGCAAATGAAATTAGCCGGTTGCTGGAAACTTTTCACACCACAACCGACGATCTGCTGCGCCGCCTCGATCATCTGGAATTGAGCAAAGATGAATCCACGATGCTCGCAACGCTGGAGCCACAACTGGCACCGTTTCGCACATTTTTCAGTGATGCCTTGATGGCGTATATCCAGGCCACGCCCGAGCTCTCCATGTTGACCAGCGACGCCAGCCTGCAGCGTATGCGAGAAGGACACCTGCGTTATTTTCAATCGCTGACCAATGGTCCTTACGATGAAAAGTATGTCCACGACCGCCTGCGCATAGGCATCATTCATCAAAGGCTGGGATTGCGGCATGACTGGTATCTTGGCGCCTATCGTCGGTACCTGACCAGTGTCTGGCCAATCATCTGGGATGCCAGCGGACATAATTTTGAACACTTTCATCTCTGCATCAGCGCGTTGCTCAAGATCGTCCTGTTCGATGTAGGACTGGCACTGGATGCGTATGCCTATGCAGAAAAATCCGCCCTGAATGCGTCGCAGTCAGAAGTGGCACAACTACAGGAACAATTCCAGTTTCAGCAAAAACATGATGAGTTGACCGGCCTGCCGAATCGTCGCCTGTTGCACGATAAACTCATGCAGGCGGTACGAGACACTGACAAAAACCTGAAAACCTTCGCCGTCCTGCATCTGGGCCTGAATCAGTTCAAGCTAATCAATGATGGCCTGGGTTACGCCGTCGGCAATCTGGTATTAAAAACGCTGGCAGAACGTCTGCGCAATCATATGCACGACGCCGATACGGTCTCTTACTATGGCGGTGATGAATTCGTTGTTCTGCTTAAAAATTTTGATAAAACCGACGATGTCGTCAATATCTGCGACCGTCTCGCCAAAGTCATCGCGGAACCGTTTCAACTCGAAAGCAAACAACTTCATTTGAGCTGCTGTATCGGTGTCGCCCTGTATCCGCAAGACAGTGAACGTGCTGAAGAGCTGAGCACTTTTGCCGAAATTGCCCTGCATCGTGCCAAAGACATAGGACAGGGTTCTTTCCAGTTTTATTCCACGCAGATGAACAACGTCACGCGTGCGCGCATCGACATCGCCAGCGACCTGCACGACGCCTTGCTTTCGGATCAACTGCAATTGCACTATCAACCCAAAGCCGACCTGCAGACCGGCAAAGTCATCGGCATGGAAGCCCTGATCCGCTGGCAACATCCGGTGCGCGGCATGATTTCACCGTCGTATTTCATCCCGATTGCAGAAGATTGCGGCCTGATCGGCAAGCTAGGCGAATGGGTATTGCGACAAGCCTGCAACGATATCAAAAAATGGATCGCGCTGGGCATACAGGTGCCGTGCATAGCCATCAATGTGTCTCCGCGTCAATTACGTGAATCCGGCTTCGCATTAAAAATAGAAAGCATATTGCAGAGCATGCAAGTGGCGCCGGAAAACATATCGCTAGAAATTACCGAAAGCGTCCTGCTGCATCACGAAGATGCCATCGCAAACATGCTGGATGAACTCAAGCGCATGGGTTTCTCGTTGTCGCTCGACGATTTCGGCACCGGCTATTCGGCACTCAGCTATCTCAAACACTTTCCTTTCGATTACGTCAAGATCGATCAGTCTTTTGTTCGTGAACTACCCCACAGCACAGGTGATGCGTCCATTTCCAAAGCGATTATTGCGATGGCACACAGCCTTGGCATACAGGTAATCGCTGAAGGCGTGGAAGACGAAGCGCAATGCGAATTTTTGAGCGCCAATATGTGCGACCAGATACAAGGCTTCTTTTTTTCTAAACCGCTCCCGCCGGAAAAAACCCTCGCCTTCCTGAAAGAAGGAAATCAGTTAGAAAGGCATTTGCTACGTATGGAAACGCCAGAACGCACCCTGCTCCTGGTTGATGACGAGCCCAATATCCTGGCCGCATTAAAGCGGCTGCTGCGCCGCGATGGCTACCAGATTTTGCTGGCCAATAGCGGCCAGGAAGGCCTGGATATGCTGGAAAAACATCCTGTCGACGTGATCATTTCCGATCAGCGCATGCCGGGGATGACCGGCGTGGAATTTCTACGCAACGCCAAGAAACGCTACCCATCGACGGTGCGCATCATCTTGTCGGGCTACACGGAACTGCAATACATCACTGACGCGATCAATGAAGGTGCCATTTATAAGTTCCTGACCAAACCCTGGGACGACGAACTGATACGCGCCAATATTCAGGAAGCCTTTCATTACAAGGAAATGGAAGATGAAAACCGGCGCCTGAACTTGCAAATTCAGACCACCAATCAGGAACTGGCGACGGCCAACCGACAACTTGCGGATTTGCTCAAGCAAAAGCAATTGCAAATCAAGCGGGATGAAATCAGCCTGAATATCGTCAGAGAAGTTTTGCAATATGTGCCGCTGCCCCTGTTTGCGATGGATGATGAAGAAATGATTGTCTTCATCAATGCTTCGGCAGAGGCCTTGTTTCCAGCGACGACGGCCGTACTGGGTGACCAGATGGACACGGTCATTCCTGACATCAGCACCGGATGCCGGCAATGTGCAGAAGGCCAGGAATTTCCCGTCACAATCAACCAGCAACACTATCAGGCGCACTGGAAAAACATGGGTAGCCATTCGGAGTCCAAAGGAAAAATCATCATCCTGAAAAACGCTACGTCAACCGTCTGAAACAAGTTTCAGCATGACGGAAAACAGCACGATGCCCGATACCAGAAAACGGACCATTCTTACCGCGACGACACATCATGAATACGATTTCTATCGACGACATCATCAAGAGAACCCAGTCGTTACCGGCCTTGTCATCGGTTGTGTCGGAATTGCTCGACAGCATAGACAGGGAAGAGACTGATACCGATTCGATCGCCAGAAAAATCATGCAGGACCAGGTCCTGACGGCGAAAACCCTGCGTCTGGCCAACTCTTCGTTTTATGGCATGCAGCACAAAATCAGCAGCATTCAGGAAGCTATCAGCGTATTAGGTTTGCGCAATATCCGCACACTGGTCACGGCCACAGCGATTACCGGAAGCTTTCAAAGCCAGCAAATCCGCGCATTCGATTTTAAGGAATTCTGGCAGCATTCAATCGCTACTGCGGCTTGCGCCAGACAACTCGCACGCCACGTCAAGGCCAATACCGATCAGGCCTTTACAGCCGGACTATTGCACGACATAGGGAAACTGGCTCTGGCAGCGATATTTCCCGACGAATACATTCAGGTTGTCGCCTACCAGACAACACATCACTGCGAAGCCTGTCAGGCCGAACAGCAGATTTTTGGCAGCGACCATGCCTTCGTCGGCAAGATATTGACCGGGCGCTGGAATTTTCCGGCTGACATGCAATCGGCGATTGCCTTTAACCATACGGAGATTGATGCCAACACCCCGCTGCTCAGCGCCATTGTCCAGATTGCCGACCTGTTTTCGCGCCAGCTTGATCGTAACGATGCCGATGTCTTGCCCATTCTGCCCGATGCGGCGATCGACCGTCTGCAACTCAGTGAAGAACATTGCCGCGCCATCCTGGCACAAGCCAGAGAGCAATTTCACGATATCAGTCAGGTATTGCTGGCATAAACGTTCAGGGAGAATCAAGTGAGCAAGAAGCACATCGTCCCGGACATCGGCGAGCGCCCTGCAAAGTTGCCTGAACTCAGAGAAGAAGCACATTCACTGCGAGCTTTAATGAAAGAAGACAAGATCAGTACCGAAGCGCTCAATAAGATGGGTATAGCGCTGGCGCAATTTCTCGACAGCAGTCCCGTGCCGACTTTTGTACTGGATGCCAACCATACCATCACGCACTGGAACAAGGCGTGTGAATATGTGCTCGGCTATTCTGCGGCCGGTATGATTTCCACGCAAAAACAATGGAAACCGTTTTATCCTGAAAAACGCCCCGTGCTGGCCGACCTGATGCTCAATCAACACGAAGCCCATCCTGACCTTCATCGCTACTACGCAGACATTAATACGCCGTCGCAACTGATCAAGGGCGCGTATGAAGCCAAGGATTTTTTCCCCAACCTGGGCGAAAGCGGACTCTGGTTGCACTTTACTGCGGCGCCGCTGTACAACGAAGATGGAAAAATTGTTGGCGCAATTGAGACACTGGAAGACATTACCGAACGCTGCGAAGCCGAAAACGCACTGCGGCAGGCACAGGTCAAT
>JAGWUK010000002.1 GCA_028868455.1 Burkholderiales bacterium
GGCATTGTGAAGATTGCCGGCCGGTGGTAGACCGGCGGCTACTTACTTTTCTTGTCTCGCCAAGAAAAGTAAGCCAAAGAAGGCGACCGCGAAGTCGCTGCCCTGCGGGTTCCCGTTTGTGCAGAACAAAAAATGGGAAGTGTCCGAAACTCGGCTGCGCCTCAGACAACGGACACTTCTTTTTCCATTTTCTGTCCCGCACAAACGGCAGCGCCAGAGCGGGTTAAAGTCAAAAGCAACAGCAAAGTCAGAAGCAAAGTCAGAAGCAATGGCCCGCTAACGATGTTCAAATAAATCTGGTTTTGATTCGTCAGTCAGGGCTGGGGCCAGTGCTGTTGCCTGGGCTTAGCACCGGTTGCCACAATTCCTGCAAGTCCGCTGGTGCAGTGCCGTTGATCAGGGCCAGCAGCATTTCGCTCATTTTTGCTCCGGCTTCGCGTGGATGCGGCTGGGCGATTGTGGTCAGGCTGGTCTCGGCCAGCATGTCTTCGACATTGCCCCAGACGATGAGGGAAATATCCTTTCCCAGCGTGATACCGGCATCCAGCAAGGCGCGCACAGCGCCAACGCCGGACAGATGATTGTCCACAATGATCGCTGTCGGGCGTGGCGTGCATTGCAGCAGTTGCTGGATTGCCTGGTAACCGCTGCGCCGGTCTAGTGCATCGTGAATCAGGTAGGCCGTATTCACTGGCAATCCGGCTGTACTCATGGCGGCCAGAAAGCTATTCAGCCTTTGTCTGGCAAAATTCATTTCCAGCGGTGCGCTGACCAGGCTGATGCGTTGATGTCCCAGTGCCAGCAAATGGTTTACCGCGAGTCGTATTCCAGCTTCGTTGTCGTAGTCGAACCATGCGTAAGGCTGGTCTATGCGCGTGCGCCCATGTGCGATGAATGGGAATCCGCGTTTGGCCAGATAGGCGATGCGCTGATCCTGTACCAGCGTGCGACTGACAATCAGGCCGTCCACACGTTTTCCCCTGACCATTTGTTCATACGACGGCAACTCATTCTGCGACGAGACTGGCGCAATCATCAGATTCATCTTGCGCGCTTCCAGTGCTTCGGCCATGCCGCCGACAACTTCCAGAAACATCGGGTCACCCAGATCGGCTGGCAGCAAAGGGTAAATCAGGCCAAAGACATTGGTACGCCCTACGGCC
Organism: Burkholderiales bacterium; assembly: GCA_028868455.1. GTDB lineage: Bacteria > Pseudomonadota > Gammaproteobacteria > Burkholderiales > Burkholderiaceae_D > Undibacterium. The sequence continues at coordinate 1,164 of JAGWUK010000002.1, forward strand.
AGACTGCGCGCCATGGGATTGGCTTCGTAGCCAACGGCACGCGCTGCTTCCAGCACTTTCTTGCGCGTCGCTTCGCTGACTTCGGGATAACCGTTCAGGGCGCGGCTGACTGTCGTTTTGGACATTCCCAAAGTACTGGCGAGATCCTTTAAGTTCATGGACATAAGGGCGTTGGCTGGTCTGTTTATTGAGGCAAGTCAGCGATTATAGCCGAGCCGTTCTGCCCCAGACGCGCAATGGCACGTTTGAAGAAATACAGGGCGACCAGAATAATCGCCAGCGGCAGCAGCGAAAGATAAAACGCCGTCTGTCCGCTCATATGACCAAACACGAATCCGGTAATCAGCGAACCAGTGGTACCGCCCAGAGCGGAAAAAATCACGAGTAAGCCGGTCATGGAGGAATGTTGATGTTTGGGCAGTGCGCTCAGCATCACGGAATTGATGCCCGGATACACAGGCGCCATGAACAGCCCGATCAAAGGAAAAATAAACGCGGCCAGCGGCGCATTCGCCCAGCGCAGATGCGGAGCGGCAACGATATGATGTGTCAGCGGCAAGGTCAGCACGACCAGCACAGCCATACCAATCAGGCAGGCATTTAATACCGGATACCAGTGCAGCTTGCGCATGATCGCGCCAGCGCTGAGTCTGCCTGCCGCCAGACTGGCAGCAAAAATACTGGTTGCCTGCACGCTCATGCTGACCGGCAATTTTAAAATTTCGTTATTAAATGTCGGTAACCAGGTACCGATACCTTGTTCCAGCAGGACGTATAAAAAAGCGGCAATGATGTAGACGCACACCAACGGGCGCGCCAGCAATTTCAGCATCCCCAGAAAATCCTGAACAAGTCCACCTTTGGGTGCTTGCGCTGCGACTGCGTCGTCACCAAAAGGCGTACTGGCGATCAGCATAAAGGTCAGTGCGCACAAAGCGGCCAGCATCCAATACACATGCAGCCAGACGGGCGAAGACGGATGATCGGCATCGATAAAATAGCCGAATACCCAATATCCACTCAAAACCCCGATCATGAAAAAACCTTCCAGCGTATTCATCAGGCCGGCATGCTGCCGCTGGTCGCGGCTGATCAGTCCGATGGTCGAATACACGGAAACCTTGACCAGCGCAAAACCGACACCAACGCTGAGAAACAGTAGCTTCGTCATCAGGAAACCGGGTAGTAAAGGCATCGCCACGCAAGCCGCTGCAACGATCGCCAGACCAGCCAGCATGGCGCGCTGGTAACCGATACGCGGCAGGAACGAAGCGATCAGAAACGACACAATGCTGATCGGAATATCCTTGAAGCCTTCCAGCACGCTGGCTGAAGATTTACTGACGCCATAGGTGTTGATGACTTGCAGGATAACGGTGCCGACGCTGTTTAACAGGATCGCAAAGACGAAATAGATCAGCAGCAGGGCAAACAGAATACGGCGGTTTTTCATGTTGTCTCCATGAGGGCTGGAAATGCTGGTTCCGCCCGTTTGATTTAGTGTAATGATTCCTGGGACTGACGAAAAACCGTTCCAGCAAGGTGACGCATCTTATTGTGCGTTGATTCTCCCTTGCAAGAGATGTCCATCACATCGTCCGATGCGACGGCATCCAGCTACCGGTGTCGTTTTGTGCCCATCCTGATGGATTACCTGGCCGTCAGATTGTTATGTTTTTCGGCCTTGATGCTGCTCGCTTGTTAGCCTGGTGCCGCTTGCCAATAATCGTGTAAATTAAAATGATCCAGTCCGCTGATGACAACATCTGCCTCCGTCAGGATAATTGCCTTGCCGATTCCCAGCGCAAACATGCCCGCCGATTTGATCGCGCGAATGCCGGCAATCGAATCTTCTACGCCCAGACAGTCTTGCGGTGCAAGCTGTAACTGTGCGGCGGCGGCCAGAAAAATTTCAGGATCAGGTTTGCTGTTGCGAATACCGGCAGCATCCACCACGATATCGAACAGGCTGGTGATGCCCAGCATTTGTAAGACGGCACTGGCGTTTTTACTGACTGATGCCAGCGCTGTTTTCAAACCGGCAGCTCGGACAGCCTGTAAAGCATCCGCCGCCCCCGGTAACAGATCGGCAGGTTGCATCACGGCGATCAGTTGTTGGTAATGGCGATTTTTTTGTTCGGCCAATGCCAGTTTTTCCTGTTCGCTGCATGATTTTCCTGCCGCCGCGAGTATCAGTTCCAGTGAGCCCATTCTGTCCACGCCTTTCAACTGTTCATTGAAGGTCGCATCGAAATGACAGCCGAGGCTATTGGCCAGTTGCTTCCAGGCCAGATAGTGGTAATGCGCCGTGTCAGTCAGTACACCGTCCAGATCGAAAATCACGGCGCGGTAGGGATGTCTACGCATGTTGTGGCTCCTGAAAAGAAAACGGGACGTGTTCCAGCGCACCCTGGCCATTGAGCGTAATGCGTTGTTCATGATGGAGTAATTGCAGGGATTGCCCGCGTAACAAGCAGTAGCTGACCTGCTGACGGTCAACGCGTACCTGCAATAACTGCCCCTGAAAATGGATATGAAACTGGTAGTGTTGCCATTGCGGCGGCAATACCGGGGCAAAACGCGGTAGCTCATGAACGATACGCAAGCCGGCAAATCCATACGCGATGCCCAGCCATGTGCCAGCCATCGCTGCCGTGTGCACGCCGTAATGCGTGTTGCCGTGTGTGTCGTCCAGGTCTAGCCGCGCGGTTTGCATGAAGTAGGCATAGGCTTTGTCCTGATAACCGATTTCATTCGCGATGATGCTGAAAATGCAGGTCGACAGCGAGGAATCATGCGTCGTGACTTTTTCATAAAAATCAAAATCGCGGCGCTTATCTTCCAGAGAAAACTGCTCGCTCAACAGCAGCAAAGCCAGCACCACGTCGGCCTGTTTGCAGACCTGGTGACGGTAGATCACCAGCGGATGATAGTGCAGCAGCAGCGGATAATTATCGGCTGGCGTGTCTTTGAAATTCCACGGTTTTTTGGACAGGAACGCGTCATCCTGCGCATGGATTCGCAGCGCCGCATCGTAGGGTAAAAACATCTGTTCGGCGGCTCTTTCCCATGCATTGATTTCGTCTGCGCTGAGGCTCAGGGTTTGTCTGAGCTGCTGCCATTTTTCCGCGTGATGTTGTGCCAGCTCCATCGCGATTTGTGCTGCAAAACGCAAATGCATCTGCGCCATGGCATTCGTGTAGTAGTTGTTGTTAACCAGCGCCGTATACTCATCCGGGCCGGTGACTTCATTGATACAGAATTGTTCGCGGCCAGTCGCGCCATTGCTGGAAAAATGGCCGAGTTCCATCCATAGTCGGGCCGTCTCCAGGACTATTTCTGCACCTTGTTCCAACAAAAATTCGGTGTCGCCTGTGACTTGCAGATACAGCCGGATAGCGTAGGCGATATCGGCATTGATGTGGTATTGCGCCGTGCCTGCCGGGAAATATGCGGAGCATTCTTCTCCGGCGATGGTGCGCCACGGATACAGCGCGCCTTTGCTATGGGCCATCTGGCGTGCGCGAGTGCGTGCTTGCGGCAGATACTGGTAGCGGTATTCCAGCAGCTTCCTGGCAATTTCCGGTTTGTTGTACAGGAAAAAAGGAAAGATATAAATTTCCGTATCCCAGAAATAATGCCCTTCATAGCCTTCACCAGTCAGTCCTTTGGCTGCAATATTGGTTTTGCCGTCGCGACCGACCGATTGCAGCAAATGAAACTGGTTGAAATGCATGCCTTGTTGCAGGGCATCGTCGCCTTCAATCTCCACGTCGGCTTGTTGCCAGAAATCGTCCAGATACGCTTGTTGTTGTGCCGCCAGTTCCTTAAAGCCGCTGGCCTGTGCTTGTGCCAATAGTTGCTGCGCCAGCAGCGTCAATTGCGTTTCGGGAAAATCGCGAGACGAGTGATAGCTGGCGTACTTGCATAGTTGTACAGGCTGGTGACGACTTAGCTTTACCGTAAATATTTGCTCCAGCAACTTGCCATGCTGTGCATGGGCAGCCTCAAACGTCTGTTCGCACAGCAGGTGGTTTTGCATCGCTGTGCACAGTGTGAAACCGCTGTTGTGGGTGCGGTGTGTCAGTGCCGCGAAATTTCCTTGCCATTCCTCGCCAATCTGCTCCAATGCTGCGCCGCTGATCGCCGAGCCGACGCGCGGATCGTCACCAGCAGCCATATTGCTGACCTGACCATTGAGTGCAGAAATCAGTTGTATCGTGCCGTCAAAATTTAAGGGGGTCACTTCGTAACGGATGGCAAACAAGTTGGGATGCCGGAAGCTGACCAGCCGTTCGCTATGCACGCGCACGCGTCGTCCTGACGGCGACAGCCAGACCAGCGAGCGTGTCAGCAACCCGGTGCGGAAATCCAGCGTGCGCTGATAGCTTTCCAGCGTGCCGGTACGCGGGTCAAAATCTTCATTTTCCAACCGGAGACGCAGGCATTTTGCATTCGGCACATTCAGCATGAATTGATTCGTGCGCGCCAGTCCGCAGGCATTTTCCGGATAGTGAATTGCTTCGGATTCGTAAAATCCATTCAGATAACTGCCATCCAGCGATTGCCCTTCGGCTCCGCTATACCCTTCTTCTTCCGTTCCGCGCAGGCCGATATAGCCATTACCTACCGAGAACAAGGTCTCGCGCAAGAAATGCGTGTCGTCGGCAGGCTCGTTTTCTGTAATTCGCCAGGCCTCCAGTGGGAGAGTATGGTGCGCTGCATGCAGTTTTTGCACGGGATTTTCCTTCATTGTTATTGGCAGGGCGGCGATCGTCTCCAACGCCATTGTCCGGTCGATGAAAATTTTAACCGGTTTGAATTTAAATTTATTCTATTTCAAACCGGTTTGAAAAGTCAATTTAGTTTTATTTTGCAGAGGAATGCTGCGTTCCGGCGGTTTAAAGCGTGGAGTGGGGGGGGGCTTATCCTGGCTCGATTGGCCGGTAGCGACCAATCCGATCAGAACTCAGGTCTGGCGTATGACCAGTGTGGTCGGAAGGACTTCGGAATTGACGACTTCGCCGTTAATCAGATCAAGAATTTTTTTCGCCAGCAATACGCCACCGTCGCGCAAATATTGATGAACGCTGGTCAACGGCGGAACAAAGCTGGCAGCACCTGGCGTGTCATCGTATCCGACAACCGATACATCGCCAGGCACTGATAAGCTGCTTTCATTGATGGCGCGTATCGCCCCCATCGCCAGTAAATCGCTGGCGGCGAAAACCGCGTCGAAGTTTTTTCCGTGCTGGCGCAGGTGATTCGTCATGCTGTCAAAGCCGGCCTCAAACGTAAACGCGGCCGGTTGCACAATCGTGACGGACTGTTTGTTTTCTCCGAGCGCATCGACGAATCCTGCGCAGCGCTCCTGGACTTCGGCATGATTGATGTCGCCCAGAAAAATTAATCGCTGGCGGCTTTGTTCGATAAAACGTTGGCCGACGCTGGCACCGCCTTTGCGGTTATCGCTGCCGACCACGATGCAGGCCGGATCGGTGTCCGGCGCACCCCAGACGACCAAGGGCAAGCCGGATCGTTGTAAATGTCTGACCGCTTCACCGTGCGAGCCCTGACCCAGCAAAATCAAGCCGTCTGCCGCTTGCACAGGTGGCGTGTCCAGCAACTGCAACGAAGTCAGTACGACGCTATAGCCAGCGGTCGTCAACTCCTGGGTAATGCTGCCCAACAGTTCCAGCGGGTAAGGGTCGGACATCGGCCTGTCTCTGGCAGGTGCCATTTCGACGACCACTGCTACTGAATGACTGCGGCGCAAACGCAGATTCCGCGCGCTGATGTTGAACCGGTATCCCTGGTCTTCGGCGATTTTGCGGATTTTTTCGCGGGTTTCCACGGTGACCAGCGGACTGTCGCGCAACGCACGTGAGACTGTAATCGTCGATACCCCGGCGATCTGCGCCAGATGCTCCATGGTGACGCCAGATTCGTTGCTACGCTTACCGGTCTTTTTCGCGGGCATTCAGTACTCTTGTGTGGTTGAAAAAATGGGAATAGCAGAAAAAATTGCTGCGTACCGACAGATTAGCGCTGCATGGACATGCAGGTAATAACTGGTGCCGCAACTGCATTTTCTGCGCACATTATGACAGAGCTTATTTGTGCATGGTAAGTGCGCCGCTTACCGGGTTGGTCAGACCTGGTATTGCGCAAAGGCCTGGACAAGCCAGGCTAACGAGCCGCAAGAACACGCATTTGCAGAATTGCGACACTAAATGACATCGATAACATTTAAATTGACATCGATAACATTTATTGTTTCAATGACGTACGTCTTCACATCTTTTCATTTGAATCTGCGCAAAAACAGGTTCGTTTAGGAAATGAAGTATCAGGATGAGGAATCGCGGGCCTGGCTTGCTATTCTGGGGACGAATAACCTGCACAATAAATGGGGACAATCCAATGAAAAGTAATGACAAATTCTTGTTGTCGTCGATCACGCTCGCCGTGCTGACGCTGACGAACCAGGCCTATGCACAAGAAGCAGCCAATAATACCGTCGCTGCACCGAGCGCGGCCGTGAAACCTGCCGCGGATTCTGTGCCGGCTGAAGTCCAGCAAGTCGTGGTGACCGGAAATACCAAAAATGGCGGTTTGCGCAAAATTGACGCATCGTATTCGATTACGACGGCCAGCGAAGAGCAATTGAAACAAGCCGCGCCCAGCAGCACTGCCGATCTGATGAAAATTGTTCCCGGCGTGTATGCCGAATCCAGCGGTGGCAATGCGGGTGCGAATATCGGTGTGCGCGGATTTCCTATCGATGGCGATGCACCGTTCGTCACCATACAATTGAACGGCTCGCCCTTGTTTCCACCGCCGACTTTGTCTTTCCTCGAAGGCTCGTCGCTGTTCCGGATCGATGATACGGTCGAGCGCGTCGAAGTATTGCGTGGCGGACCAAGCCCGATATTTTCTAATGGCCAGCCTGGCGCGACCATGAATTTTCTGCTGAAAAAGGGGACGGACGTCGCCGATGGCAGCCTGCGTGCAACAGTTGGCACCGGCAATCTGCGTCGCTTTGACGGTTTTTACGGCGGTAAAATCGCCAATGGCTGGTATGGGTCGATAGGTGGTTTTTATCGCGTTGCGCAGGGCGTGCGTGACGGCCAATATCCTGCCGATGACGGCGGTCAACTGACGGCGACCGTAACGCATAAACTGGATCAGGGCGAAGTCACCGTTTATGCCCGCACGACGAATGAAAAAAACACGTTTTATACCGGCGTTCCGCTGATATCAGCGAAGACCGCAGGCGGCGATCCTACTGCGTTTCCGGGGTTTGATCCTTTGACAGGTTCTTTCTATGGGAACGAACTGCGCAATGTCGCTCTCGAAGTCGGCCCAGGGCAGGTCATCAATAAAGATCTGGCCGACGGTCGCGGTTTGCAGGCAAATCTGTTTGGTGTCGATTTTGAGCAAAATATCAATGGCTGGAGCGTCAGCAATAAGCTGAATCATTTTTCCGGCGACGCGCCGACGCTGGCGATTTTTACCGGCAATAGTCCCGTCAGCATGAGTAGTTACCTGAACACGGCAATTCAGTCTGCCAACGCGCAGGCAAATGTCGTCAGCGCGGCTGGCGGCAAAATGGCAACGACCGGAACGGCGACGTATCTGAACGGTGGCGGTGCCGTTGACGGCAATCAGCAAGTTATGTCAGCTGGCATCTGGTCTGTCGAGAAAAAAATCAAATCCTTTACGGACGAATTGCGCGTGAGCAAAGAGATCGTCAAAGATCACACGATGACGGCCGGTCTGTATTACGCCGATTACTCATCGAAAGATATGTGGTATCTCGGCAATAGCGTTTTAATGACCGCCACGCCCAATGCGCGCCCGATCAATCTTAGTTTGAATAACGGCGTGGTGGTCAGCGGTAATGGTCACGACGGTGCTTCGTTTTACACCTTGAATGAAAACTTCTCGGCGCAAAACACAGCCATTTATCTGGCCGATGAATGGAAAGTCAGTGATCGCATTCGGGTAGATGCAGGTCTGCGCAGCGAGTCGCGCCGGCTGAATGGCGTGATTTCCAATCCTAAGTCCGTTGATCTGGATAACAATCCGCTAACCTTGTACAACAACAATGCGTCGGTATTGAGCGGCTCGAATAAACCCGTCAATCGCAACGATAGTGAGATGTCGTATACCTTGGGCGGTAATTACAAAGTCTCGCAAAATTTCAGTGTATTTGCGCGCTTGAATTCTGGGTTCGCTTTGCCGCAGTTCGATACCATTCGCGACAACGGCGTCGATACCGTGGTGACCAGGGTCAAGCAATATGAAATTGGCTTGAAGGCAGTCACTGAAAAATACAGCGCCTATCTGACTTTCTTCCATAATAAATTCACTGGTTTGCCGTTCCAGCAATTTCTGGCGGACGGCAGTAATGTGACCGCGATCGGAGGTTCCAGCGGGTCGGGTCTGGAATTCGAAGTAGCCGCGCGGCCTGTTAAAAATTTCCAGATTTCGCTGAGCGGCGCTTATCAGGAATCGAAATACGAAAACTATGGAGCCAATACAGGAAACGAAGTGAAGCGTCAGCCTAAACTGCAATTCCGTCTGTCGCCGAGTTATCGCATTCCGCTTGATACCAGCAATGTCAAGATTTACGGAACATATACCCACGTTGATGCGCGTTTTGCCGACGCCGAAAATCAGCAGGCATTACCGAAGTACTACACACTCGATGCTGGTGTATTGGTCAGCCTTGGCGAGAACCTTGAGTTCCGTCTCGCGGGCACCAATCTGACCAATCAACTCGGTCTGACCGAAGGCAATTCCCGTGTGATCGGCAGTGGCAGCAGCGTCGTGTTTGCAAGACCAATATTTGGTCGCGCAGTGGAAGCATCCGTGGTCTACCGTTTCTAAAATCAGTTTTCAATTTTTGTAGTAGCTCTCCCTGTAGTCCCCTCAAGCGAGGCACTTCCCAACGGTGTCTCGCTTATTTTTTTCCGACTCCGATGTCAGACGGCAAAAATGGAATGGAACTTTGGCGCAGTGTTGTCCGTCAGACCATTCTTTTGGGGGGGAAATGGAAAAACAACGAATACTCGGCTACGACCTGGCCAGGTCGCTGGCCATTTTTGGCATGGTCTTTGTCAATTTCAAAGTCGTCATGCATGCGTCACCAGAAGCAGGGCACGAATGGCTGTCCATATTCAATTTTCTGGATGGACGCGCCTCATCGGTTTTCGTGGTGCTGGCAGGGATCGGTGTCAGCCTGATGAGCAACAAGGCGCGCTTGAGCGGCGATGCAAAACGATACAGGCTGGTGCAGCGCAGCGTGATGAAGCGTGCATTGTTTTTGTTTATCTTTGGACTTTCGTACATTGCTATCTGGCCGGCCGATATTTTGCATTTTTACGGCATCTATATGCTGTTTGGCGTTCTGTTGCTGTCATGTTCACCAAAAGTATTGCTGACGATTGCAGCGCTGCTTTCCATCGTGTTCACGATGTTGTTTTTTACATTGAATTACGGTGAAGCCTGGGACTGGACGAATTTATCGTATGCCGATTTCTGGCAAGCACAGGGGTTTTTGCGCAATCTGTTTTTCAACGGCTTCCATCCCTTTTTTCCCTGGGCCGGTTTTTTTCTGATTGGCTTGATGCTCGGTCGCCTGAATATGCACAACGCGCAGACGCGATGGCGGATAGCGGTCTGGAGCGTCTGTGCAATCGTAGCGGCGGAGTTGTTGAGCTACATCCTAAAGTTTGTACTGGGTAATCAAGGCTGGGATGCAGAATCCATCGCCGTTCTGACATCGGTGCATCCTATGCCGCCTTTGCCGGTGTATTTTCTGTCGGCGAGCGGCAGTGCCTGTTTTCTCATTGTGATGTGCGTCGTGATGGGAGACCGGTTTTGTCAAGCTCGGTGGTTGACGCCGCTGGTCAATACGGGACAGTTGGCACTCAGTCTGTATCTGGGCCATGTCATTGTTGGCATGGGAGCCCTGGAGGCCATGGGAATGCTGCATGCGCAGAGCATGGGATTTTCTGTTTTTAGCGCGACTATTTTTTGTGCTGCCGCCATTATTTTCTCGCATGCCTGGCGCCATTATTTTGCGCAAGGTCCCATCGAATGGCTAATGCGCAAAGTGACGATGACGTAAATGCTGCAAGCCGTTTGCAAGGTCAGAGACCCAAAAAAGCTTGTCTGTTACTGTGGAAAGATGTGCGCCGTCGTTGATTTCAATATTACCAATGAGATATTCAATTGCGTGATGACTGGTATACAAAAAATAGTGGTGATAAATTTGCTGCACTGCGATAAAGTTGCACCTGTCTCCTCCAACACCTCCTAAGGTTTGGATTTAGCCCGCAACCTTCAGGTCGCGGGCTTTTTTTTTGTCGCTTATTTCAGAGGGCCACAATATCGGTCAACAAGTTCAAATACATTCTTGCAAGAAATAAAATGCATACTCATTTATATTATTTGTGAATGATTGATATGTGAAAATTCTTATTGGTGAATTTGTTGCGACGCGATATAGTTACACCTGTCTCCTCCAACACCTCCTAAGGTTTGGATTTAAGCCCGCAAACTTTGCGGGCTATTTTTTTGCCTGGAAGAAAAATATTTGCCAAATCCCTTTATTTTTCGGGACATGCGGTATACAAAATGCGAATGACAGATATGTGAAGAATAAAGCATACAAACATGCTGCATTGCAGTAAAGTTACTCCTGTCTCCTCCAACACCGTCAAAGGTTTGGACTTCAGCCCGCAAATTTAGCGGGCTTTTTTTTCGCCTTGGAAAAAGCAACTTAAATCGTTCAGGCTTATAGATGTCGCCAAGATGTATACGAATTTAAAATAACTGATATGCGAAGAATAAAGCAGACAAAAATGCTGCGTCGCAGTAAAGTTACACCTGTCTCCTCCAACACCTCCTAAGGTTTGGACTTCAGCCCGCAAACTCTGCGGGCTATTTTTTTGCCGTTAAGAAAGTATCCGATGCGGTTCAGGCTCATCCACGGACAAAGACCGTCGTGCTGTCGCAAAGCCTGTATCTTAGTCCTGGGCAATATGTATATGCCGTTTGATGTGCTTCAGATGCGCAACGATCGTAAATGTCATGATCACTAACAGCGACCAAGAGCTCCATTTACCGAGATGGACAGTCGACCAGGCGCCGATCTGGTTGGGGTAACGCCAGATGCCGAAAAACGTCCCCATATTTTCTGCCAGCCAGATAAAAAAGCCGATCAGCACAAATGCCAGCAATAAGGGCATGCTGCGGTCCCTATCCAGCGGGCGGAATACGACAGACGAGCGCGCATATAAACCCAGGGCACAAGCAGCCAGATACCAGCGGATATCACCGATATAGTGGTGAGTAAAAAAATTCAGATAAATCAAACTGCCAATCAGTGCTGCCATCCAGTACGGCGGGTGATGGCGTACCCTGAGATCAAACAGGCGCCATGCCTGAATAATATAGCTGCCTATGCTGGCATACATAAAGCCGCTGAACAGCGGTACGCCCCACAGTTTGCTATAGCCAGGCTCTGGATAAGTCCAGGACTGGATACTGGTCGAAGTCTTGAATACTTCCAGCGCGAAACCGATCAGGTGGAACAAGGTGATGGCTTTTAATTCGTCAATGGTCTCCAGCCTGCTCCAGACCATGCCCGCCTGAATCAAAAGCGCGACGATGAACAGGACGTCGTAGCGCGCCAGCCCAAACAGGCCAGCTTTGGGAACAATCAGAATTGATGCAAAAAACAAACCGACAAACAGACAGGCGCGCAATTCTTTGATGCCGAAATACCAGAATTCGGTAAAAAAGCGGGCAACACCGTGAAGCTCTTTCGTTGCAGGTGGCTGTAGCAGGAATTGATCAATGGACGAGAGGCGCATGCCGCGCATTGTATCAAGTGCGCGCTGCGATCAGGCCTTCCTGTGTCAATTGCCAGTCTGTTTCCGGGACAATTTCATCGCAATTGTGTCCCTGGCCTATCCTGTCCATGACAATAAAGTCGCTGATGCGATGCAGGGCAATTAACGGATGATGCCAGACCCCGGGGGCATAATTGACTCCCTGAAAGCCACGGCAAAGGAAAGCCTTGATACGACTGGCGTCGAATTCACCGGCAGGGGCAACGACCACCAGATATTCATCCTCGACTTGTTGCGAGAGCGGGACGAAGGCCTGGCTGCCAAACGGGTGCCTCTCCATAATCCGAATGGATAAAGGCAAAGACCGCGGCTGCGCGCGAAACAGGCTCAGTATGCACTGGCCGCCTTCAGCACTGGTATCGGCTGTTGCCAGTGCATGAAAGCGTTCTGTCGTTCCTTGATTGATCTGATAATGGCGTGCGCCTTCCAGCATGATGACTTCGCCGAAAGGCGCGAAAGCTTCACGGCTGAGCGGGGCGATGGGCAAGGTGCGCATGGTGTTCTCGCTCTCGCTCAGGCAAGTTTGCTCAACAAGCGCAGGCGCGAGACGCCGCCATCCGGGAAAATATTAAAGCGGATATGGGTAATTGGTCCCAGCGCCTGAATCTCTTGTGCAAAATAATGTTGATGATCCATTTGCAGTTTTTGCTGAGGCAATAAGACCGGCCAGAACATCGATTGCGTCACCAGGGAAGTTTCCGTACCACCCTGCATGAAGGCAGCCTGAATCGAGCAGGTATCTGGATAATTCCCTTTGAAGTGGCAAGTATCGACTTCAATCTTTTCTACTGTACCCGGATGCGCCAGCGCGATGATGCACCAGTCATTACCAGGTTCGCGGCGACGCCGGGTTTCCCAGCCATCACCCATATTGATGCCGCGACCCGGCATCAGCAGATTGCTGGCCAGACCGAAATGCTGGTTATTGCTGGCAACGACATATCCACCGTTTTCCATGGCGATCAAGTCAAACAAACTATCGCGGTCGGCATGCGCCCAATCGTTTTGTGGTTGTCCGTAAACACGCAGGCGCGCAACACCGCCGTCCGGATAAATATGAAGCCGCAAATGCGTAAACGCCTGCGTACTTTCAATCGCGTGATAGTGATGCTGATTGCCTTGCAGGTTCACTGACGGCAGCACTTCTTGCCAGCTTGTCGTGTCATCTGGCTCACCCTGTATAACGAATGCACCCTCGATCGAAGCCGCAGGTGGATAGTTACCGGTAAAGTGACTGGTGTCGATATCCACACCTTGAAGAATGCCAGCGCGCGCCAGCCTGACCACGCACCAGTCGTGGCCATTGACACGTTTGCGGCGCGATTCCCAGCCGTCCATCCATTTACCGTTCGTATCGTATTTACCGGGGACAAAGACCGCAGGCTCAGGATTGAGCATGCGCGCCATTTCCGCAAAAAAGTCGTCGCTGCACTGAATCGCGCGTGCGCCCAGTCGGGCATCAGCGAGATTCGGATAACGACGGCAGAAGTCGGGGGCATTGGGGTCGAGCGAAATGATGGCCATGTGCGAAAAATATGAAGGATTATTTGGAATGTGCTGCGCCGGATTCGACCCACCGCGCAATGACTGCGCGTTCGTCATCAGTGATGTGAGTCAGGTTACCGAGCGGCATCAGTTTTTGCTGAACGACCTGCTGATAGATCAACTGTGAACGTGCCCTGATCAGCTCCGGTTTGTCCAGGATGACGCCTTTGGCCGGAAACTCCATCAAGCTCGGATGCTCACCATGACATTGAATGCAGCGCGCCTGCACAATTTGCTGAACTTCCGCGAACTGATCTTTGTCCGATTTAACGTCCCCGGTCGCCTTTGTGACTGGGGCGATCCAGGCCGCAACACCAGCCAGAATGATGACGGCACCCAAAGGATATTTCCACTGCGTCCTGCCTTTATGTCGCAAGATAAAGAACTGCCTGACCAGCACACCAGCCAGCATAATCAGCACCAGTACCAGCCAGTTACTGGTGTGACCGTAAGTCATGCTGTAATGATTGGACAGCATCGCGAACAGCACCGGCAATGTAAAGTAGGTGTTATGCACGCTGCGTTGCTTGCCGCGCTGCCCATGTACAGGATCAACCGCTTCGCCGGCTTTCATCGAGGCGACGACTTTGCGTTGACCCGGAATTATCCAGAAAAAGACATTGGCGCTCATGATGGTGGCAATCATGGCACCGATAATCAGAAAGGCAGCACGTCCGGAAAATAAATGGCAGGCGCCCCAGGCGGCGGCAATTACATAAGCCACAATCAATGTGGACAAAAGTTTTTCGTTCTTGCCAAAGAAGCGGCACAACAGGTCATACACGATCCAGCCCAGCGCCAGAAACCCCAGTGCGCAAAGTATCGCGGTCACCGGCGTCAAATCAGCGACGGCCGGATCAATCAGGTAGGTCCGGGCATTGAATATGTACACCAGCATAAACAGGCTGAAACCCGATAGCCAGGTGCTGTACGACTCCCAGTAAAACCAGTGCAGATGCTCAGGCAGGCGCGGTGGGGCGCCAAGATATTTTTGCGGGTTATAAAAACCGCCGCCATGCACAGCCCACAATTCACCGCCGACACCCTGCTGTTTTAATTGCGGATCCGTCGGCGCGACCAAATGGTTGTCCAGCCAGACAAAGTAAAAAGACGATCCTATCCAGGCAATTGCGACAATCACATGCAACCAGCGCAACAGGAGATTGGCCCAGTCAAACAGATAAGCTTCCATCAGCTGCCCCGGTAGGTTGAATAGCTCCAGGGAGTCGTCACCAGCGGAACATGGTAATGCTGACTGGCGTCGGCAACATTGAAGCGCAAAGTAACGATGCCGAGGAACGCAGGTTCGGGCAGGCTGGTACCCATTTGTTTAAAGTAGCTGCCGATATCGAAATCGAGTTCATAGGTGCCAGCCTCGAAGGCCGCGCCTTCCAGCAAAGGCTGATCGCAACGTCCGTCGGCATTGGTGTGCGTCTGACATAACAAATGTCGTTGTTGCTGCTCCGCGCGGTACAGTGCTACGGCGATGCCCTGACCGGGTTTGCCATGCGCAGTGTCAAGCACGTGTGTCGTCAAACGTCCCATTTTTCCTCTTTGCTGGTATCAGAATTTTGAAAATATTGTCGACAATCTTAAACTTCGGAAAATAGCCGTGTCAAACAAATCCTAAATAAAACAGTAATTTATGAGACACATTTTAATTTTTGCTAGCACCATTGTTTTAGTATTGTCGACAATCATGATTAAATATTGAAATTATTTAATACGATAAATTTGCATGAACAAGACAGCCGTTTCCTCTGCCGGTCAGAGTGCGATCAGCGAAACCAGCGACAGTGCCGAGCGTGAACAGCGCATGTATCGCGACATTTACGATGCCATCATGGATCATCGCTTGCCTGCACGCACCAAATTAACAGAGCAATCTTTGAGCCAGATTTACGAGATGGCGCGGCACGGCATTCGCAAGGTGCTCAATCAACTTGCAGCCGATGGCCTCGTCGATCTGGAGCCGAATCGTGGCGCCTTTATTGCCAGTCCCGGCGAAAAAGAGGCGCAGGATATGTTTGAACTACGCCAGACGCTGGAGCAAATGGCGCTGGAAAAGGCGCTGCAAGTCACCGATGCCACAGCCATTGCCGCATTACGCGACCTGGTCGAGCGCGAACGCGATGCGTATTTGCAAGGCAATCGTCCACAATGGATACGCTTGTCCGCCGATTTTCATATCGAGCTGGCGCGCTTGAGCGGCAACGATTTGCTGGTCGAGATGTTGCGTCGGCTGGTATCACGCACTACTTTGATGATTTCCAGTAACGATGCACCGGGAACGCGCCCTTGTTCCTTCGATGAACATCTGAAAGTGGTCGAGGCGCTGGAGCGTCGCGATAAAAAATCTGCCCTGCAAGAGATGGCACATCACTTGCATCAATGCGCATGTCGGACACCGAAAAATACCGGAAAAGGATTCGATTTGCGCGCCGTACTTGGTCCATCCCGGAGTCAAACCTGATGAATAATAATGCCCATTATCCGCGTGACCTGATTGGTTACGGTCGCCATGTGCCGCATGCGCAATGGCCGCAACAGGCGCGCATTGCCGTGCAATTCGTGCTCAATTATGAAGAGGGCGGAGAAAACTGTGTGCTGCATGGCGACGCAACATCGGAACAGTTTTTGTCTGAAATTGTCGGTGCGGCTGCCTATCCGGCGCGGCATATGTCGATGGAATCGATTTATGAATACGGTTCGCGCGCCGGTGTCTGGCGCATCCTGCGCGAATTTGAGCGACGTGGTTTGCCATTGACTGTCTTCGGTGTTGCTATGGCTTTGCAACGCCATCCTGAGCTGACGCAGGCGTTTGGCGAACTCGGTCACGAGATCGCCTGTCATGGTTTGCGCTGGATACATTATCAGGACATGGATGTTGCGACCGAAAGGCAACATATGCAGCACGCCGTGCAGATCATGCGTGAACTGACCGGCCAGGCGCCGCTGGGCTGGTACACCGGACGCGATTCACCAAATACGCGCCGTCTGGTTGTCGAGCATGGCGGCTTTGCTTACGACGCCGATTATTACGGTGATGATTTGCCGTTCTGGACCAAGGTGACGACCAGCGATTGCACTGTCAAACCGCATCTGGTGGTGCCTTATACGCTCGACAGCAACGATATGCGCTTTGCCACGCCGCAAGGATTTAATACTGCCGAACATTTCTTCACTTACCTGAAAGACAGTTTTGACGTGCTGTATGCAGAAGGCGATCCGGCCGGGCAGAATGCGCCGAAAATGCTGTCAGTCGGTATGCATTGCCGATTGCTGGGGCGTCCAGGTCGCTTCCGCGCCTTGCAGCGTTTTCTGGATTATGTACAGACGCATGACAAAGTCTGGATCTGCCGTCGCATCGACATCGCTCATCACTGGATGCAACATCATCCATATCAGGAGACATCGGCATGAACGCGCCTGTTCCATTGACGGTGTTGAATCAATGTTCGCCTGAGGAGTTTGTACAGCGTCTTGGCGCTATCTTTGAACATTCACCGTGGGTAGCGGCAGCCGTCGTGACGCAACGACCGTTTGCCAGTGTGACGGCCTTGCACGCGGCGATGGCTGATGCGGTGCGGCAGGCCGATGAAGCTGCCCGCCTGACGCTGATACGCGCTCATCCTGAGCTGGCTGGCAAGGCGGCCGTGCGCGGCGAATTGACGGCAGAGTCAACGCGCGAGCAGAGCGGTGCGGGTCTGAATCAATGCAGCCCTGAGGAATTTACGCAGCTACAAACCTTGAATGCAGACTACAACGCCAAGTTTGGTTTCCCTTTCATCATCGCGGTCAAGGGGCACGACAGGCAAAGCATCATTCGCCATTTTACGCAGCGCCTGAGTGCGGATCGCGACAGCGAAATGCGTGAGTGCATAGAGCAGATCAACCGTATCGCAGCGTTTCGTCTCAACGACCTGATTACCAATACTTGAGCGATGGCAGTGCGCCAGGCCGTATTGATCTGAACGATGTGTTGCCAATGAATTGTTGTACAACTTAGAAAAGGAAGAAAGATGAAATTGCAAACCAAGAGTATGGCATTGGCGGTGTTGTCTTGCCTGGCAGCAGGCAGTGCAATGGCGCAATCCAGTGTCACCGTGCAGGGGTTGGTCGATGTTTCGGTCGGCTCGGTCAAATATAGCGGCGACAGCGGCAGCACGGCAGCCGTCAACAGTGGCGGCATGACCACGTCATGGCTGGGATTTAAAGGCGTGGAAGATCTCGGCGGCGGTCTGAAGGCAGAATTCGCGCTGACCAGCTTCTTGCAGGCAGATACAGGAGCTGGTGGGCGATTTGGCGGCGATACGCTGTTTTCACGCGATGCAAACCTGACTTTGGCAGGATCATTCGGGCGCGTATCGCTGGGTCGCAATCTGGCACCGAGTTTTTTGCCGACGGTGATTTTTAATCCTTTCGGCGATTCCTTTAATCTCTCGCCACTGGTGTTGCATACCTATGTCCCCAGCGGAAACTATGCGGCGCGTACCTGGGCAAATTTCGCTGCGGGTGATTCTGGCTGGAGCAATGAAGTCATTTACAGCACGCCTGATTTTGGTGGCCTGACCGCGAATTTTCATTACCAGTTCGGCGAAAAAGCGGGCGACACCGGGACCAAAAATGTCGGGATGAACGCGCTCTATTTCAATGGGCCTCTGGCTTTGAGTGCGTATTATCATCAGGTGCAGGTCAGCAATCCTTTGGGCGGTTCAGCAATTGTTGATGCGACGACTGCACCGGTCAATTTTGCTTCCATCAATAATCAAAAAACCTATTTCGTCGGCGGCAGCTATGATCTGACGGCAGCAAAACTGTATGCGACGTATTCGTCCAGTAAAGACGACAGCACATCGGGCAAGTCACTGGATGACAAGACCTATAGCCTGGGTGTGAAAGCGCCAGCGGGCGGCGGTGATATTTTGCTGGCATTCGCCAATACCAAGCGCACCGGCACACTGGCGGGCGCCGACCTGAAACGCGATACCTTGTCGGTGGGCTATGACTACAATTTGTCCAAGCGTACTGATGTGTATACCGTGCTGATGAGCGACAAAATCAATACGGCGGATCGTGCGACCAGCTTAGTTGCCGGTTTGCGCCACAAGTTCTGAATGACATCTCTACTTTGTATCGCCGTGTCAGACTGGCACGGGCGTGGGACGGTGGCGTCAGTCAATCGCGTCTTGTACGGCGCGCTGCGCATCGCACGTCTGCATCATGTGATCGCGCGCCAATTCGGTGAGCGCATGCAGTATGTCATGGCTGAGATCAATGGCGAGCCAGGTTTACTGCGTTATATCGACGGCAAGCTCGATTCCAGCATTTCCATCGTGACGGATGGCGAAAAAATTCTGGCCATGTATGCCGTCAGAAACCCCGACAAACTGGCGTAAGGCCAGCCGTTGTCACAAACGGCCAGCCTGCTTCGTCTTGATGGTGAAGAAAGCGATTCTTCAAACAATTTCATTGACCATCATCGGAGTTTTACCATGCAAACAAGATTAAATTACGCCAAATTGTCTCCTGCCGCATTTCAGGCCATGCTGGGATTTAGCCAGTCGCTGGAAGAAAGCAGTCTGGGCAAGTCCTTGATGGAACTACTGTTCTTGCGCGTTTCGCAAATTAATGGCTGCGCCTTTTGCATTGATATGCATGGCTACGCACTCAAGCAGATGGGTGAATCTTTTCAGCGTTTAAATAGCCTGGCCTTCTGGCGCGATGCGCCCTGTTTCAGCGAGCGTGAACGCGCCGCGCTGGCATGGGCCGAAACACTGACGAATGTTGCCAGCAGTCGTGCGCCGCAGGATTTATACCTGGCCTTGCAAGCGCATTTCAACGAACATGAAATTGCCGATCTGGGCTTTGCGATCGCGGCGATCAATGCCTGGAACCGCATCGCCATTGGCTTTGATCAGGCGGTCGCTTTGCGCGCTGCCTGACCGCGCGGAATGTTCAGCCGCCGACCGTGGCCAACCACTGCATCAGTTGTTCGCCATCGTCGTCGCAGCGTATGTCTAGTGCGGTGAAGCCGCAGTGCCTGACCACGCCGTTGGATGCGATATTGTCCGGGTTGACCTGCGCCAGTATCTGGTCTACCTCGCCGCTGGCCGCACCGATTGCCAGCAATGCTCGCACGGCTGCGGTGGCGACGCCCTGGCGGCGGGCTTCTGGCGCAACACCATAGCCGATTTCGACGCGGCGTCCGGCGGGCGCATCTTTGAAACCGCAACTGCCGACGATGACACCATCGCTGTTGCGTACCATGTAGTAGGTGCTGCACCATTGCGGCGGCTTGCCATCGGCCAAATGCTGTAGCGCGCGTCGGGCAACGAAGTCCGGCGGCAGGGCCGACGGCAAGGTATGCTCAGCGACCGAAGGCGGCATCAGGGATTGTGCCAATTGCTGCAAATCCTCTGGCGGAACAAGACGCAGATGGATACGCGTCAAGAACTTAGCCCTTGCTTTGATAGATCACGCTGTCGAGTTCCGGCAAGCCATACACATCGGCATTGCTGAGAAAATCGTCAAACGGGCCCAGTTTGCTGATGCGCTGGCCGCGTTTGAAAATCAGTTGCAGCCCGAGTTCTTCTTCCCAGTCGCAATCGCATTCGAGCGAAATGTAGACAGCACGGTCGCCGGTTTGGCGGCGGCAGACCAGAATCTCGTCACAGAACTGGATATGTTGCCAGACTGCTTCCGGCGTCGCGATGTCTACGGTGCTTCGGCCGGCGGCCTTGTTTTGCACAACGCAATCGCGGTAGTAGGCAAAAATCTGCTCTTGCACGGCTTCCAGTGTGTCGCGCCGGAGCGCCAGGAAATTGCTGATCGCTGCCTGAAATTCTTCCGGATGCGTGTCGTCATCCATGCCGTCAATCAGGAAGCAGTATTGGTCATCGTCGAGCGCAGGAATGCTGACGGCTGGACTGATATACCAGCCATTTTCTTCTTCTTTTTCAAGCTGACC
Organism: Burkholderiales bacterium; assembly: GCA_028868455.1. Taxonomy (GTDB): domain Bacteria; phylum Pseudomonadota; class Gammaproteobacteria; order Burkholderiales; family Burkholderiaceae_D; genus Undibacterium. The sequence continues at coordinate 21,606 of JAGWUK010000002.1, forward strand.
TAATTCGGGGAGATACATCGTGTTTCCATTTCAAAAATAAGAGGGCAATTATTCAGCGATTGCAGGATGCCATGGCCTTGGGCGACAGCAACAACACCAGAAAAGCCACCAGCAGCGCCGTGATCGCCAGCAAATGCATGCCCGGCAGATGCGAAAAGCTGTAATGCGTCACGATCCAGCTGACTGTGCGGTACAACTGGAATCCCGCGGCCGCCACGCCGCCCCACCACGCCCATGCATAGCGTTGCCACAGGCCCCAGGCCAGTAACAGCCCGATGATGGCGATGATCCAGTTGCTGAGCTGGGCGATATTCAGGCGCAAATTCAAATAATTGCCGGTATTGGCAAAATGTATCAGGGACATGCCAACCACCAATGCCACGTAGACGATGGCAATCAGGGCTGCAATGATAATCCGGGGTCTGGCCACGTTATACCTAATCTCAAAATACTGCTGCGGCCTTGCCCGCCGTGGCGCTGTCATCCGCGCAGGGGGCATGGGTCAGGCAGCCGGTGTTGGTTGGTCTTGGCCGCCAGCGGCCGCATGAAGCTGGCTGCTTGGTGGCGATGTTTGTGTTGCCCAATTTTAGTCGGGTCGCGCCGTCGGGACGATCTCTGCGACTGCCGAAGCTGCATCAGGATAGCAGAAAGTATTGCCAGCCAGAACACTGAATGTCATGCGGCCGTATTTTTCTTCGCGGCAAAGCTGGGGCGCGACGAGCCGGCATTTGATGCGCTTGCGTTTATTTTTCTGCGCCTGGCGCATGGGCAAGCTGGTGCGCGTAATTCGACAGTGAGCGTTGATAACGCGGCAGATGGCGTGCCAGCGCGGTCAGTGCGAGCGCCGTCGCGGCGCGCTCTTGCCCGGCCTGCGCCAGTGCCAGCGCCAGAAAAGCGCTGACGGCATCGTCCAGATGATCGCTGGTGCGTGTTTGCTCGGCACGCAGTAACTGAATGCTTTCTTCGATCTGACCAATACTGCGCAATGAGCTGGCGAGTTGTATCGAAGCGCGCCGGCGTCGTTCGCCTTCCAGCCCATTGTGCAGTGCTTGCCGGTATAACGGAGTCGCTAGTGCCGATTGACCGGTGGAATCGAGTGAAGACGCGAGTTCAAATGCCGCGATGGCGCTATCAGCCGGCAATTCGCCACATAGCGCGCGCATTTGCGCAACGAATCCTTCCGTGCTGCCATTGTCCAGCGCCGCCCAGAGCTGGCTGAGTCTTTGTTCCCATTCCATTGTTTTGCTGTGTCCTTGGTTGAAAAAAATGCTTCTTTATTTTGTGCTGAGGATCTCAAATTTAAGATACTGGACTGAGTATATTTTTAAAACCCGCTATTTATCTGCGCAATAAGGCGATTTATTTGAAAATGGTGGGGAGTATGTGTATTTGTCCTCCGTCCTCCCTCCAGACTCAGGTTTCCGGTGCGGCGGGGGGCGGTGTGGCGCCGTTCAGGTCGTATAGCTGGATCTGGTTGAGCGTGTCAAAACAATGCGCGAAGACCGGTTGCAGACCGGTTTTCAATTGTTGGTCATTCGGGCTGAGTTGCCCATGATTGACGAGGATGCGCATTTTGCTGATCAGGTCGGCGTCATGCAGCAAGTGGCCGAGCGGCGTCCAGACCGGCAATTTGCGCCCCCCGGCTTGTTGTTGCAGCGCTTCGATGATGTGCGGCGGAAATTCCCAACGCTGCGCAATGCGATACGACAAGGTGGCGGCAACCGAGGAAAAAATCATCTGGAAGCTGGTCGAATATTTCAGCCGCGTTTGTTCGCACACCTGATCCAGCAGGCGAAACGCAATGATCAGCCCGACGTTTTTCATCAGTCCGGCCAGAAACGCATGGAACGGGTCAAAATCCTGCCCGCTGCGTGTCAGCGCATGGCAGGCGACCGCGCATTTTTCCGATTGCGCCCAGATCATTGGCGCAGCGCGGCGCGTGTACTGTCCGGCGCTGAGATTGATGATGGGACGGAAAGCAACCTTGGCGATCACCAGCCGCAGTCCTTCTTCACCGAGCATCATGACGGCCTTGTCCAGACTGCTGATGCGGTCAGCCGGATTATACAAAGCGCTGTTGACGGTATTGATGACTTCGCCGACCAGCACCACGTCCTTGACGATATGCCGCGTCAGTTCGCCAGTGGAGACGGTCTTGCTGCGCAGGCTGCTGAGCAGTTGCGGGATCACGGTTGGCACGCGCGGCACGATCACGGCATCGTTCAGATCCGAGGCCAGCAAGCGGTACAGGGCCTGCATCACAGTCTGTTCGGTTTCCGGGTTGGCGCCGCTACCCGGATAACCCATGAGCCAGTCAAAGAACAGGGTATCGATAGGTAATGCCGGTTTCCATGCCTGCAAATGGCTGGTCGC
>JAGWUK010000260.1 GCA_028868455.1 Burkholderiales bacterium
AGTCGGTTACTTTGGGAAAATTCCCAGTCGTGGTGACTTCGTCAAAGCTGCCGACAATATTCCATTGATTACCGTTTTGGACGAATGGCTGGCAGAAACCATGTCCTTGCTGGTTACGGATCCGCGCTGGAAAATTGATTACGACTCGCTCCCTCCTTTGCATTTTGCCTTTATCGGTCCGCGTAAAAAACGGGCAATTGCTGGACACATCGTCTCCAGCGCAGATAGCTCTCAAAGGCGATTTCCATTCATGAGCATGGGCGTGTTTGACATGGAACAATCGGGCAATTTCGTCGGAAACAGCCCTTTAATTCTGTGCCAACTCTGGCAGCAGTTGGCCATAATTTCCGAGGAAATCGTCCGTTCTTCAGAACCGACCGACATACTCAATAAATTGTCCAATACGCTCATTGCGATAGAAGTGCATAGCGAAGAGCAAACTGAATCGTTCGACTGTTTTTTGGAAAAACAAACCGTCGGTAGTCTACAGGCATTGTTAGGGGATGCTCAGCTTCAGGGGTCAATACGGCAATTAATATTGGCTCTGGGGCTTTTGCTGCAACCTGTCATGTCCAGCGGATCTGATCGTCTGGAAAAAAGCCTGGTTTTACCTTTGCCGTCGGATCAGAAAAATCGGTATCTGGTTGGTGCATTCTGGATGCATCTGATCTCACCGTTTTTAGAACGTGCCGATTTTGAACTGGCCTTGTTTTTCACTGAGATACAAAAGCAACCTTCCTTGATACTGGGGTTTAGCGGAGCCTCCGCAAACACACTGGAAGCCATCTTCGCCTCCCAAAACAGAGAAAAACAGCATATCCGTTTTCTGGAAAATGACTGGGTTGAAGAGCAGATTCACAGCGATTACGGTTTAAAGAAATTATCCAGCTATCTGGCACAAGACAAGCTTTCTCTGAAATCTGTATTCGACTCATTCAGTATTACCTTCACCGGAGTTTAAGGCAATGCGATATTTGCTTCCCCTTTTTATTTTTGTCGCTATAAATGCAAATGCCCAGACATCGGCACCACCGCCAGTCACACCAAAACCAGGGCAGGTACTCGTTAGCGGAACCGTCGCTGACGAGACTACCAAAGCAGGAATTCTGAGCCGCTTGCGGGACTTGTACGGATATGATCAGGTAGTCGATCAGATATCTGTCGGGTCGGTAGGTGTTCCTCCCAATTGGAACACACATGTACAAAAACTGATTACAACAGACTTAAAACTCATCAGTCATGGGCAGTTAAAAGTCGATGGCAGCAATGTCAGCGTGCGTGGCGAAGTGAACAACGAAGCGCAGCGCCAGCAAATTGCGAGCAATATTTCGACCAGTCTCAATCCGACCTACATCGTCAATAACGGACTACGGGTTTCCACTTCGGAGCAAGGCATTCTTGACGCTACGCTGGCAAACAGGACGATAGAATTTGAAAGCGGCAAAGCCAGTCTGACCGATAAAGGGCAACGTATTCTCGATGAAATGAGCGTCCCTCTGCTGAAATTCAAATCACGGAGACTGGAAGTCATTGGGCACACCGATAGCGAGGGATTACGCGCCAGCAATCTGGCATTAAGTCAGGCGCGAGCAGATACGGTCAAAGCGTATTTATCCAGAAAAGGAGTCAATCCCGATCTGGTCAGCACTTCCGGCCAAGGGCCAGATCGGCCCATTGCCACTAACGACACAGTCGAAGGTCGTTCGCGTAATCGTCGAATCGAATTTCGGATAGGACAATAGGCAAATTCCTGTGGGGCCGAAAAATTTGAACCAAACTGCCCCGTAATGAATTCATCACTTTGTTTACGCCATAGCGACTCAGCCTGTTGATTACGTGCCACTTCCGACGCGGAAATTTCAAGTGATGATGGAATGTTGTCTAATTCGGTCACAGCAACAATAGCGTTTATACGGAGTTTTAATGTCCGATTTTTTATCTGCTCCAACACCCACTATGTCAGCATCAGCAGACGATTGGAACCAAAATGCACGTTTACTGCGCCTTACAACTCCGCTGGGCGCAAATGCTTTACTCGCAGAACAATTTTGTGCAGTCGAAAGCCTGGAAAATATTAACGAAGTCTGCCGCGTTGAAATAACGGCGCTGTCCACCGATGCGCATCTGAAGCTCAAGCAATTGATGGGGCAAGCCGTGTTGCTGGAATTATTGACTTCCGAGAGTCGAGATCAATTACGACCTTTTCACGGCCATGTCACCGAGGTGGAATTCATCGGCGCCAATGGTGGATTAGCGCGCTATCGCATTGTCTTTGAACCCTGGCTGGCCTTTTTGCGTTACCGGCGCGACAGCAAAAGCTATCAAGACATGAACGTGCTTGATATCCTTGATTCGGTATTTCGATATTACGAATCTCAAGGCACATTAGTACCCAAATGGCGACACGACATTGCCGATGCCAGCATTTATTCCAAGCGTAGCCTGACTACGCAATACCAGGAAACTGATCTGGCATTTGTGCAACGACTCATGAATGAAGAAGGTTTGTTTGCATGGCTGGAACACCAAGGAGACACGCAGCAAGCACCGTTTGGTTCGCACACCCTGGTGATCGCCGACCACAACGGTGCATTTAAGGCCAACGCACAATCGCAAATCACATTCACGCAAGCTGGTACGGTACTTAAAGAAGACAGCATTGATCGTTGGCGCAGCGAGCGGCGCTGGCAGACTAACGAGGTCAACATCGTAAGCTGGGATTATCGCCAACTAGACACGCGACCAGTCGCAGCGCAAGGTGCAGCGGACAAATCCAGCGATCAACAACCGCTAACGATCAAAGATGCGCCTGGCGTGTATAGCTACGAAAATCGCACGCATGGGCAAAACATTGCATTACGTCAAATGCAAGCCATTGAAGCACACGACAAAATTTTTACCGGTGCAGGAACTGTCAGAACCTTGTCGCCAGCGACCAGCTTTACATTAAGCGGTCATCCTGATGATGAAGGCGGCGACAATGCCGATTTTTTGATTATTCGTGTCGTGCATCAGGCACACAATAATCTCAGTGCTGACCTACAAGCTCAGGTGAACCAATGTTTAGGCAAGGTCGACGAGTCTGCATCAATTCAGGCATCGCTAGAGAATCCTTACGACTTAAACGAACTGCATCACAATGCGCAGACGGCGGGCGAACGCCCCCTGTATCGCAATCGCCTCGATGCCATTCGTAGCAAGATTCCCTATCGTAGCTTGCAAACCGATGGTCATGGGCGTCTCCTGCATCCCAAGCCTACAGTGTATGGACAACAAACAGCAATCGTCGTCGGACCTCCAGGCAATGTGATATATACCGATCGCGACCATCGCATTAAAGTGCAATTCCATTGGCAACGCGCAACAACATTGAACCAAAGCCATAGCCGCCTGACGCACCCTCAAACCGAAGGCCATACTGGTGCTCCAGGCAATGAACAATCCGGCACCTGGGTCAGAGTCGCCACGCCGCTTGCGCCGATCGCCAGCGCCAATTGGGGCAGCAACGCTATTCCCCGCATCGGACAAGAAGTGCTCATCGATTTCATCGACGGCGACATTGATCGTCCCGTCGTCATCGGCAGTCTCTACAACGGCATAGGACTCGACAACGCACAACAAAATAAATTAACAACCGGCGTTGGCAGCAGCACCGGCAATGCCCCCGCCTGGTTTCCCGGAACCAGCGGTGGCCATGCTCACGCAGCGAGTCTTTCCGGTATCAAGACGCAAGCGATGGCCAGCAGCCAGCAAGGTGCAGGCAGCTATAACCAATTGGTATTTGATGACAGCCCTGGTGAAAGCCGCACCAGTCTTCAGCAACATGCCCTACCCCATCAAGGTAACAGTGAACTGAATCTGGGGCATTTACGGCATCAGACCGATAATCAGCGACTCAATTATGTTGGGTTCGGTGCTGAGCTAAAGACCCAGTTCAGCGCTGCTGTCCGTGCAGGGCAAGGTTTACTGATCAGCAGCGATGCCCGTACGCAGGCCAGCAGCAGCCAGCTTGATTCGCGCGAAGCGCAAAGCCAGGCAGAACAAAGCCACGGCTTACAGCTAAGTCTGGCAGAAACCGCGCAAAAACACCGCGCCAAACTCAAGGATGAAAAACAAAAAGAAGAGCCTCCCGCCAAAGACTTGCCCGCCATCAAAGCACATGCCCAAAGCATTGCTGTTCTTCAATCGACTGCCGCCGGTCATGGCGATGGCAGTATCGATGCGGTCTATGGACGCGCCGGAGGCCAAGGTAAGGTCACGGCGTATAGCGAACCGCAACTCCAGATCAGCAGTCCGGCTGGCATTGCGGCGACGACACCACGCGATATGACACTGAATGCTGGCAACACCAGCAGCCTCGTCGCCAGCCACGATCTCAATTTCTCAGCACAGGCCAATCTGGCGCATGCAGTCAAAGCAGGAATCAGCGTTTTTACTTACGGCAAGCTCAGTAAAGATGAGCATGGCGTTGAAAACAACGGCACCAAACCGAATAAGGAAACCGGGATTCGCCTGCACACGGCCACCGGCAAAGTCAGCACACAAAGCCAGAGCGACCAGACCAACATCACGGCAGACAAAAATGTCACCGTCAACAGCATTACGCAATCCATCATGATCGCCGCCCCCAGGCATGTGCTCATGACCGCCATGGGCGCTTATCTGAAACTAGAAGGCGGCAACATCATGATCCACGGCCCCGGCACCATGCTGTTTCGCGCCAGCATGAAGGAGCTGACCGGGCCGATGAGCAGTACGCCGGCCTTGCCGCATTTGCCAAAACCTGATCCATTACAACGCGCAATTGAACTCAATTTCCATTACGACGATCTGGAACCGGTCAAAGCAGCACCGTACAAAGTCACGTTTGCAGACGGCACTTCACGCCAGGGCAAACTGAATGCAAAAGGATATGCACGGTTAGAAAACGTCCCACCTGGCGACTATCACGTTGAATACGGTGAAGATGAACGTCCATGGAAAGCGCCTGCATTAACACCTGATCCATATCTCCACAATGCGCGCCAGAAAAAACAGGAAGCTCAGGCATTGATTGATGCTGCACATAAAAAACATTTACAAGGTGATGCATCATGAGCAGTAACGCGAGCACGATCAATAAATCAGCAGACAATGAATCAGGTTACCTTGATGAAATCGCCAAGTTTCTCAAAGACCTGGTCCTTGGTGATTTTGAAGAAGATCAGGGCAAAGCGGCCATGGTGGTTGGTGGCGTTATTTCGCTTATTCCGATTGTCGACCAGATCATGGATGCGCGCGATGTCGCCGGAATGATCTTCAGACTAAGTGAAAAAGGGGTCGCCAAC
>JAGWUK010000261.1 GCA_028868455.1 Burkholderiales bacterium
CTTGCTGGCGGCCGGATTGATCGCCATCGTGACGGTATGGCCGATGTCGCAACTGGGCGGCGAATTCATGCCGCCATTGGATGAAGGCGATTTGCTGTACATGCCGTCGGCACTGCCCGGCCTTTCGATAGGCAAGGCATCCGAGCTGCTGCAGCAAACCGATCGCCTGATCAAGACCGTGCCTGAAGTGGCCACTGTGTTCGGTAAGGCGGGTCGGGCTGAATCTGCGACCGATCCGGCACCGCTGGAAATGTTCGAGACGACGATCCAGTTCAAGCCGCACGACCAATGGCGACCCGGCATGACGCCGGACAAAATCGTTGAAGAACTGGACCGCATCGTCAAGGTGCCGGGCCTGTCCAATATCTGGGTACCGCCGATTCGCAACCGCATCGACATGCTGGCAACCGGCATCAAGAGTCCGGTTGGCGTCAAAGTGGCCGGCGCGAGTTTGCAGGAAATCGACCGTATCACCGGCGAGATCGAGCGCGTCGTCAAGCAGGTGCCGGGCGTATCGTCGGCATTGGCGGAACGGCTCAACGGCGGACGCTATGTCGACGTCGACATCAATCGAGACGAAGCTGCACGCTACGGGCTGAACATCGCCGATGTGCAAAGCATTGTCTCGGCGGCGATAGGCGGCGACAACATCGGCGAGACCATCGAAGGCTTGCAACGCTTTCCGATCAATCTGCGCTATCCGCGTGAAGTGCGCGACTCCGTCGAAAAGCTGCGCCAGTTGTCGATCCTGACCGAACGCGGCGCGCAAATCCGCTTGGGCGATGTGGCGACGATCCGCATCAACGATGGGCCGCCGATGTTGAAAAGCGAGAACGCGCGTATATCGGGCTGGGTGTATGTCGATATCCGTGGACGCGACCTGAGCTCCGCAGTGCACGATATGCAGGCGGCGGTGGCGAAGGAAGTGAAGCTGCCGGCCGGCTATTCGGTATCCTGGTCGGGGCAGTTTGAATATCTGGAACGGGCAACGGCCAAACTGAAAATCGTGGTGCCCGCAACATTGTTGATTATCTTCGTGCTGCTGTACCTGACGTTCAAGCGCTTCGATGAAGCAGCGCTGATCATGGCGACATTGCCGTTCGCGCTGGCCGGCGGTATCTGGTTGCTGTGGTTGCTCGGACATAACCTATCAGTAGCCAGTGGGGTCGGCTTCATCGCATTGGCAGGTGTGTCGGCGGAGTTCGGCGTGATCATGCTGTTGTATCTAAAAAATGCATGGCAAGAACGGCTGGACGAAGGTAAAGAAACCGAGGCCGATCTGCTCGATGCGATTCGTGAAGGTGCTGTGTTGCGCGTGCGTCCGAAGGCCATGACGGTCGCCGTCATCATCGCAGGCCTGGTGCCGATCATGATCGGTTCCGGCACCGGATCGGAAGTGATGCAGCGCATTGCGGCACCGATGGTCGGCGGCATGATTACCGCGCCGCTCCTGTCGATGTTTGTGGTGCCGGTGGTGTACCTGTTACTACGTCGGCGACAAATTCGTGACGTCAGCATGACTGCACAAGTGGATGCATAAACGCACTTGGATTCTAGACGTGAAAAAGTTGAATGCTGTGCTCGGTGAAAAATAATGCATGCTGTATGTATTTTTCGACTTTATATCAGAATCTTGGTGTGAATGTATGAATTAATTTACTTACGTTGGGAGATTAATGTAATAAAAAGCGTCGTTTATCCGACTCAGTCATTACACAGTGATTCGCCAGCTCGTGACACTGAACCAAATCTCTGAGGAGGAAATTGATTGTGTTAAAAGGAAAAACAGCACTCATCACCGGATCGACCAGCGGCATCGGTCTCGGCATCGCCGAGCATTTTGCTGCTGCCGGCTCCAACATCGTTCTTAATGGCATGGGCGACGCCGCAGAAATCGAAGCGACCCGCGCACGCATAGCGGCGACGCATCACGTCGAAGTGATCTTCAGTGATGCCGACATGAGCAAGCCAGATGCGATTGAAGCCATGTTTCTCAAGGTCGATGAAAAATTCGGCGGCGTCGATATCCTGGTCAACAATGCCGGTATCCAATATGTTGCGCCTGTCGATGATTTCCCCGTGAGCAAATGGGACGCCATCATCGCGATCAACCTGACCTCGTCATTCCATACCACGCGTCTCGCCCTGCCCTGGATGAAACAGAAGAAATGGGGACGCATCATCCAGATTGCGTCGGCCCATGCCCTGGTCGCCTCGCCATTCAAATCCGCGTATGTCGCCGCCAAGCACGGCATCGCCGGTCTGACCAAGACGGTGGCGCTCGAAGTGGCCGAACAAGGCATCACCGTCAACGCAATATGCCCCGGTTATGTGTGGACGCCGCTGGTGCAAAAGCAGGTGCCGGAAACCGCCAAGGCGCGCGGCATCAGCGAAGACGAGGTCGTCAACAACGTATTGCTCGCGGCGCAGCCGACCAAACAGTTTGTAACCATCGGGCAGGTTGCAGCCTTTGCGGGTTTTCTTGCCAGCGATGAAGCGGCATCGATTACCGGCGCGATCATGCCGGTCGATGGCGGCTGGACTGCACACTGATCGGACAATCTATTATGAAAACAGAAGACATCCTGCAATTGCCGTCAATGCCGGCAGCATCGCCTTCCTATCCGCGCGGCCCGTATCGTTTCATCGATCGCGAATTCCTGATCATTACCTACGAATCCGATCCGGATGCGATTCGCGCAGCGTTACCCGAACCGCTGGAACCGGACGGCAGCAATACTGTGCTGTATGAATTCATCAGCATGCCGGATTCATCCGGCTTTGGCAGCTACACCGAATCCGGCATCGTGATCCCGGCGAAATTCCGCGGTGATCATGTCAACTTCACTGCGCAAATGTATCTCGATGACGAGCCGCCAATTGCTGGCGGACGCGAGATATGGGGCTTCCCGAAAAAGCATGCGTTGCCAAAGCTTGCCGTGATACACGACACCTTGACCGGCACGCTCGAGTATGCAGGCGTCCAGGTTGCCGTCGGCACCATGGGTTACAAGCATCAGCATCTGCTGTACGACCTGGCGGGCAAGAAGCAGTGCTCGTCAGTATCCATCATCGAAAAGATGAGCAAGACCCATGTCAACCTCAAACTGATCCCGGGCGTCGATGGCGCGTTGGCAATCGCGCAACTGGTCGCATTCAACATGACAGACATCGCCGTGCAAGGCGCCTGGTCAGGACCGGCGCGCCTGCATCTGGTGCCGCACGTCAATGCGCCGGTGGCGGATCTGCCAGTACGCAAATCGCTCGGTGGATTGCATTTCATTGCCAATCTGACGCTGCCTTACGGACGCGTCTTGCATGACTATCTTGTAGAGCAGTCCGCACCAACCACTGGAGAATGACGCATGGCCAATCCAAAAACAAAAACTGCCAAGCGTTCCGCCAACGCTGAGATAACAACAACAACCCGGCCGAAATTGCCCGGGCAAGTCGTGCTGGTTATGCAAGGCGGCGGAGCACTTGGTGCCTTTCAGGCTGGCGTGTATGAAGCAATGCATGAGGCGGGCATCGAACCGGACTGGGTAGTGGGCACATCGATCGGAGCGATCAACGGTGCGATCATCGCCGGCAATGCGCCGGAAAACCGACTTTCCCGGTTGCAGGAATTCTGGCACATCGTTGCCAAAGGTGCTGCCGCGACTGCGTCCTGGAATGCGTTCGGCCTGGGCTACCTGATGCACAAGTTGGCCACGGTGTCGCAGGGCATCCCGGGATTCTTCGAGCCGAACCCGCGCGCGTGGCTGGGTGGCCGCACGCCGTTGGGCATCACTGATGCCAGCTATTACAGCACCGCGCCGTTGCGGCGAACACTGAGCGAATTGGTTGATTTTGATTATCTCGCCAAGAGCGATACACGCCTGGCGCTCGGCGCCGTGAATGTCTGCTCCGGCCACATGCACTACTTCGATAGTCGCGACGACATACTGAGTCTTGATCATGTGATGGCCTCCGGCGCGTTGCCGCCTGCGTTCCCTGCCGTCATGATCGATGGCGAACCCTACTGGGACGGCGGCATCTATTCCAACACGCCCATCGAAGTCGTGATGGACGACAATCCACGGCGCGACTCGGTAATCTTCGCTGCGCAGTTGTGGCAGCAGGAAGATAAGGCCCCGCACTCGATTGATCGCGTGATGAGCCGCTACAAGGACATTCAGTACGCCAGCCGCGCCGAAAGCCACACCGTGCGCCAGCAACAGATTCACCACCTGCGCCACATCGTGCGCGAACTCGGCAAACTTTTACCGGAAAATATAAGCGCCTCGCCCGAGGCTAAGGAATTGATCGACTGGGGCTGCGGTACCGTGATGCACGTAATTTCCTTGCAAGCGCCCGCGCTGGAAGGTGAGGATCATACCAAGGACATCGACTTCACGCCGAATGGCATCGCGCAACGCTGGAATGCCGGTCGCAATTTTTCACGCAGCAAGATTGCATCAGCGCCGTGGGATCAACCTGTCGACCCGATTCAAGGCATTGTGGTGCATGATTGAACGCCCTCTGATAAAGCGAAGCATCATGAATTGGCATCGTCGCCCGGAATCCTGGTCATTCATCCTGCGCAAGTATCTACCGCGCCTGGCGCTCTGCAGTCTAGCATGGGAGATAGTTCAGCTGCCGTTCTACGGTCTATGGGCAGAGTCGCGCTGGGAGTCGATCGCTTTTGCTGTTGCACATTGCACGATGGGTGATGTGATGATCGGAACGGCAGCACTGGTTGTTGCTCTCGCTTTATGTCGCGTCGACAAACCAGCCAACTGGCACAGAAGGAAAGTCGGCATGTTATCGGTTGTACTCACGGTGGCCTATACCGTTTTGAGCGAGCGCCTCAATCTGGCTCGGGGCAGTTGGTCCTACTCAGCATGGATGCCGGTATTGCCCTGGATCGAAGTGGGGCTGGCGCCAGTGGCGCAATGGATCATCGTACCGACCATCGCTTGGTGGTGGGCGAACCGATATTACGTTCTAAGGTGGCAACTCAGATGAGAATTTCTGTCTCAATCATGATGATGTCTCTCTTTTTTCCAATAAGTCATTGCGTTTGGCGAGAAATTCATCGCGAGTGATTTCACCGCGTGCATACGCCTTTTCCAGAATGTCGATCGCCCGTTCCGATTGCGGTGGCGTTGCGTTCCTGCGATTGACCAACATCACCAGCGCAACAATCAAACCAATTGGTACCAGCCAAAGCAATAACATGCCGAATCCCATTATTCCTCCTGCGCCACATCCCCAATCCCAAGCATGCCATGAATACATAAGATCCTCCTTCATACGCTTGATCAACATCCTTGCATCATCCAG
>JAGWUK010000262.1 GCA_028868455.1 Burkholderiales bacterium
CAGGCAGAAGCAATTCTGAAAGCCATGCCGGAAGTCGTGACTTTGAACACCAGCATCGGCATTGATGGCGAGCGCAATACGGCAATGGTTAATATTAAACTCACGGATGCGCGTACTTCACATCGGCGCTCGCAGAAAACAGTTGAAGCTGAAATTCGTCGTCGCCTGCGTGTCATACCAGGTGTTGATATGGGCGTTGGTTTCGATAAACCTATTTACGTGGCCATCCTTGGGCCTGATGCCGATAAATTGCAAGACGTGGTCGGGCAAATCATGAAGAAGATGGCGGCCATCAAAGGCATCACGGATCTGGAAAGTAGCCTGACCGGCGCGAATCCGACCGTACTCGTCAAGGTTAATAACGAACTGGCCAATGATCTTGGGCTATCCGTGCAGCAAATTGGCGAAGCATTAAGGCCATTCGTTGCAGGCGATACGATAGGGCAATGGTTGGCGCCGGATGGGCAAAATTACGAAATCAATGTGCAGTTGCCCAAGTCAGGCCGACAAAAAATTTCCGATTTGGGCGACCTGTTTTTATCCAGCCGCAATCTGAATGCCAATGGCACTCCGCAAATGATTCCATTGCGGCAGGTCGTGCAGTTTATTCCAAGCACCAGTCCGCGCGTGATTAAACGCCAGGATTTGCAACGTCGCGCAGCCATTTACGCCAATGTGGAAGGACGACCAGCGGGCGACGTTGGCGCGGACGTACAGAAATTGGTGAAAACGATAGAGCTGCCACGAGGCTACCGATTTGATGTAGGTGGTCAGACCAAGGAAATGCAGGAATCATTCAGTGCTGCGCTGGCTGCGCTGGGCATTGCTGTGATTTTTATCTATCTGATTCTGGCGTCGCAGTTCGGTAGTTTTTTACAGCCGCTCGCCATTATGACTTCGCTGCCATTTTCTTTGATTGGTGTGTTGCTGGCTTTGCTGCTCACTGGCAGTACGCTCAATATATTTTCCATTATCGGATTTATCATGCTGATGGGACTGGTGACCAAGAATGCGATTTTGTTGGTGGATTTTATTAATCAGTCGCAGCGCCAGGGCATGTCACAACATGATGCGATCCTTGCTGCTGGGCAGGTCAGGTTAAGACCTATCATGATGACCACATTGGCAATGATTTTCGGCATGTTGCCAATGGCGATAGGTTTAAGTCATGGAGCGGAATCGCAAGCACCTATGGGGCGCGCTGTGATAGGGGGGATCATTACTTCAACAATGTTAACCTTGCTCGTAGTGCCTGTCGCCTATACCTATCTCGATTCCTGGGGAAAGCGTGCCAAACGTTATTTCAGCAGTGCCGAACATCAGGAAGTGCCTGTCACCACGATCGATTCAATTTAATTGGATCTTGGCGGGGCTGGCAGTATAATGCCGCCCCGTCACTCATCAAGATTAACTATCAATCTACGTTTTTAATTTGTATATTATTTAAGAGTGTTTACTCTAGATTGGTAATAATGGCTATTCAGCTATTAGACCTGATGACATACTAATCGTTAAGTTTTTAGAACGCTCGTGCCATTTATTTAAATCGGGTCGCTGTTCTTATAACTTGCAAAAATATTCTTAACTGGAGACAACAATGCGTCAAAATCACATAGTACTGGGTTTGCTGTCGGCGGCTGTTTTATCAGCATGCGGTGGCAGCGGCAGTCCTGGCCCTACGATCGATAAAAGTGTCGCACGCGGAACACTGGTCGCTAATCCACCCAATCTGGTTCCTATCCCTCAGGCCACAGGGCCGGCGGTCACTAAGCTTGCTCCTGCCGTGTTTAAGGCAATGCTGGAGTCAGCGCAGCCAGGCTTCACACAAGTCACTGGCGTACCCAAGTGTGAAATTACCACGTATTACATGAAATACACGACCGTTGGCGGCGCCAACGAAGCGACTGATGCGACTGGTGCCATTATGGTTCCGTCTGGCAGTGATCCTGCTTGTTCCGGCCCACGTCCGGTTCTGTTGTATGCGCATGGTACGACAGTGGACAAAGCGTTCAACATGGCGAATCTGCGCGACAATCCTGAAGCGACGCTGGTTGCGGCAATGTACGCTGCGCAAGGATTTATCGTTGTTGCGTCCAACTACGCTGGCTACGACACTTCGTCACTGAGCTATCATCCTTATCTGAATGCCGAACAACAATCCAACGATATGGTTGATTCCTTGCGCGCTGCTCGTAAGGCTTTCCCAAGTATTTCCGCACAAGATTCAGGTAAGTTAGTCATTGCAGGTTACTCGCAAGGCGGTTATGTAGCGATGGCAACGCAACGTGCGATGCAAACGACGTACGCCTCAGAATTCAAGGTGACTGCGTTAGCGGGTATGTCTGGCCCTTATGCGATGTCCTTGCTCGGTGATGCAACATTTGCCGGTAGTCCAAATGCAGGCGGTACCGTTTTCCTGCCTTTGATTACCACTAGCTGGCAAAAATCGTACGGCGGTTTGTACTCCAGCCCGAGTGAAGTGTATGAAGATAAGTATGCACCTGGTATTGAAACCCTGTTGCCGGGCACTCTCAGCTTCAATGAACTGTTCACTACTGGAAAACTGCCAGCAACAGCGATGTTTGCAAAAGATTCTTTGCCAGGTCCATCGACACCGGCATTTGCCGCATTCTTCGGCGATGGCAATCTGATCAAAACCAGTTATCGGAATGCTTATTTGGCTGACGCGCAGAAAAATCCATGCAACGTCAACCCTGCAGATCCTTTGAACTGCACACCAGCAAATCCGTTCCGTAAAGCCGGTGTGAAAAATGACTTGCGTACTTATGTACCGACAGTACCAGTCATGTTGTGCGGTGGTAATGCCGACCCTACAGTGTTCTTCGCAAGTACCCAGGCGACTGCCGGTTTCTTCCAGGCTAAAGGATTACCTGCTGCAGCTTTAACCGTACTGGATGTGGATTCCGCACCAACGAGCGCAACAGATCCGTTTGCTGCTGCTAAAGTTGGTTTCGGTCTGGCTAAAACCGCCGCAATTAATGCTGCAATTGCCGCCAAAAAAGACCCGGTTACTGCGATTGCCGGTTCTTATCACGGCACTTTGGTTCCTCCTTTCTGTAACGCCGCTGCACGTGGCTTCTTCCAGCAAGTTCTGGCTAAATAATCAGGAGACGCCAACATGAAAACACTAAAAATTGCCGCATTTGCGTTGATGGGCGTTGCTTCAGCTTCCGTATTTGCACAGCAAAATACCGTTCGTCTGGGTTTGATCAATCTTGGCATTCACGCGGAGTCTCCTGACTTTACAAGTAACGGCCCTGCATTCCTGACGCCACAACCGGCCGGTTTAACGGTAGGTAACGCGACTACTGTGCTATTCGGTTATACACGCAAACTTAACGACCATTTTGATATTGATGTCGTTGCCGGATTGCCGCCGCAGCATGATGTTTTTGGACGCGGTACATTGGCTCCGTACGGCATCACAGCGAAAGTCAAGCAACGTGCGCCGACAGTCTTTTTGAATTACAACTTTGGTTCTGCAAGCAATAAATTCCGCCCTTTCGTAGGTCTGGGTCTGAACTATACGCAGTTCTTTGACGCGACTTCGACGCCGGTTGGTGATATTGCGACCGGTGGCCCGACGAAGATTTCATTGTCTGAGTCTTTCGGTGTGGCTGCTCAAGTTGGCTTGACGTATAAAATTGACGAAAAATGGTCAGTGACCAGTTCTTTGGCAACAGCTGATGTCAAGAGTAATATGGTCGCAACGACGGGTAGTATTGAACGTAAAACCAGAATCAATTTCCGGCCTGTTGTATTTACGATGGGTGTTGGTTACAGTTTCTGATCTTTATGCATGAATAAAAAAAGGGTTCTTTGCAGAACCCTTTTTTTTATTGACCGAACTTAAATTGCAACCTGATTGCGGCCATTTTCCTTGGCGCGATATAGAGCGGCATCTGCCATGTTGATGAAAGCTTTTGTGTCCTGACCTTCTATTAATGTGGCTACGCCAAATGATCCCGTAATATGCGGAAGCGGCTTCTGATCGCTGGCAAAGATTTTAGTTTTGCTCAGTCTGTTGCATAGCCTTTGTGCGACGCCGACTGCTGCATTTTGCGTTGTGCCGGGCAATATCACCATCATTTCTTCGCCGCCATACCGTGCAGCAAAATCGCTTGGACGTAATCCTGCATTCAATATTTTTGCAGCGCTCTGCAATGCATCGTCGCCACACAGGTGTCCATGTTCATCATTGAAGCGTTTAAAGTGATCGAGGTCGACCATGATGATGCTGAGCGCATTTCCGGTTGCCTGGGCGTGTTCCACCATGCCGGGTAGTTGTGAATTTAGCCAGGCGCGATTATGCAATCCTGTTAATCCGTCCACCATAGACAATTGTCGGTAAAACTCACCAACTTTCTGGCGATTGCGAATTTGTGCGTTAGCTGCACGAATCCTGAAAGAGAGTAACTGTAATAAGTTACGAGCGACGCCATTGGATTCGTCAATTAAGCGCCACATGGTTTCGGCTTCAATAACCAGCAATTCGCTGTCTGTCATTGCCGAGATCGTCGCAGAATGGATTTCTTCGTCCAGTACGGAAATTTCACCGACACACTCACCAGGGAGATATTGTGTGATGGCGTTTTCTAACAGATTATTGTGCTCGTTGATTTTGGTAATGCCCAGAGAGCCTTTGAGAACGATAAATAATCTGGCACCAGAGCTGTGTGGGTCTAATACAACTTGCCCGGCTCTTGCTTTTACAATGGCGCAGTCCTTAATAATATCGGCAATCAGCTGCCGGTTTTCATGATTGATGTCGCGAAATAAATGGATATTTTCAATGAGATAATCCGTATCTCTGAAGTGCATCAAATGTTCCAAAATCGTCTTATCCAAGTGCATGTAAATAATTTAGTTCAAACAACGATCTGATTTAAAGCGTCAAAACGCATTTCTGTTTCACGGAAAATAGCCAGACAGTCGGATTTGGTCAGTCCAAGCGTATCCCATGCTGACTGCGACAGCAAGGGGACAAGATCATTTTCTTCTTTGGATAAGTCAAGCGCGTGTACGATGCTGTTGGCAACATGTATCACCGACGCGAGAGGATTTAATCCCGCCTGTTCGGGTTGATGATGTCCTTTAATCGCATCACAAACAGCTTCAGAAAAATGCCATTGGGTTGCCAGCGCGAGACCAGCATCAACATGATCAATCTGCATGACCGCACGCTCAGCATCGATCAAATGGCAATCGACCGTGTTGCGATAGCTCAGAACTTCACTGTAGTTCTTTGGGTAACAGGTCACCAGTACCAGCCGGCCTATGTCGTGCAGCAAACCAGCCGTA